>NZ_JABKCA010000076.1 GCF_013166655.1 Lentimicrobium sp. L6 | reverse complement strand
TAAGTAAATGCTTAGCTCCACGGCTTAGGGCTGAAAACGATGCTTAATTGTTGTGCATAGTTTTTATCTCATTCATGTCATTCTCAACCTTATTTAACTCAATTATTTCATCCTCAATCTCCACTTTTATAATAGTCTTTTTCCAGTAAGGAAATAACCATGTCATTGCTGTTCCTAAATTGTAAACTTCATTATCAGCAAGTAATAGGTCAATCCGATGTTTATATGAAAAATCTCCTTTATAATACTTGGTTATCTGCTTCTTACATGTCATGAGATTGAAGAAGAGTTCAATAGCTTCATTTAAGTTATCATATTCTGGGTCACAATGAATATGTGTCATTCCATATCCGATTGTTAATTCTCTTGGGTCAGCTGAAATCCAAAGTCCAGTATCCTTAATCGATAAATACATTCCATTTTCATTTTCCTCAATCTGGTCTGGAAAGTACTTAGTTAAAAGATTCTTTACCTTTTCAAAAATTACTTCGTGCTTTTTCATTTATAGATTAAATCAAAATGGTAAATCCTCCCAATCAATCGATTCTTTTTCTTCTTCTTTATTTTCCTGCTCAATTGTTTTCTCGATTGACTCAATAAATTTAATTGAATTTGTCACGTTATTAAATATCAGAACACTTTCGGAATAATTCAATATAACATTATCATGAGCAAAACTCCTGTTATTTCTAATATCATTAAATGCCTCAATAACATGAATAGAATATTTTAAAATTCTTTCAGTCATTTTAGATTCTATTTTTTCACTTGCAACAATAAACTTTACATATTTACCAAACAAAGCATTTAATGATTCATCCTTTTTTATTTCTATTCCATGATTTTCACATAACCGTCGGGTAAACTTCATAGCATAAGTATGCAGTCTATCAAGTGCTGCTTCTGGCTCATTTTTTTCTATACTCTCTCTTATTGATTTTGCTAATAAGCTAAAATCCTTATCATCTTCTTTTCCTTGAATTACTTCAATCTCTTCTATAATTTTACCTTCTAATAATCTCTTTGCAATTTTTCCGCACTCTTCATACAAATTTTGTTCTGGTTGGGAAATTTCGCTATAGGACATTGCTTTTTGGTCTTTCCAATAATCCAACATTTCTGACATTAATTTCCCAACGGAATAGTTGTTCTCTTTTTGCCATATTGTTCTAAGTCTATTAGCTTTAGAATCTCCATTGTCAGAATATTTATCAGAATACAAATCAATATCAAGTGTCTCAAAAACAAAGTCACTTAAAGTTCTATTTGAGAAGTCAAGAACATAACCGCCTCCCATATCAAATAGCTTTTCAAGTTTCAATTTTTCTCTTCTAGTTATATCTGCCATTCGGTCTTTTCTAAATTATGCACAACGTTTGGAACATGGTGCGTTTGGATTTTTGAAACCTTTATTTTTCAAATTACCACTTACTTTATTTATAGCTAATATCGTCATTTATTACTCTGATTTCCAAATGCACTATGTTTTTTGTTGGGCTCCGTTTTTCATTATTTTTCCTTCCATTATCTCTAACAGGTCTTCAAAACTACATTCGAGCCAATCTGTAGCAATACTCAAAGGTGTCTTATGCGATTTATTATTCATTTTTAATTGAAGTCTTTTAATTCCAGTTGAGTTTTGAATGAACTTTTGCGGTTTTTTTACGAAAATTAGCAAGAATACTGGTCCTTGTAATTGATTATGAATTTTTAATTCAGTTATCTCATTCCAGTTTACGAAATGTCCTTTATTAGGTCCGACATTTATTTTAATTCCTATGTCATTGATAAATAGTCCTTCTTCATTTTTAATAATTCTATAAATTCCAAGGAAACCAAAAAAGCCAAAGGAAAGGACTATTAGAGTCAACAAAACCATTAAAAAGATTCGGTCAAGCTCAGAGTCCATTGATTTAATTTCTATTAATGCCCAGATTCCAATCAAAAAAATAATTGCAGCAACTATTGTCATTACAATTCCTTTTCTTTTGCTTATTCCAATTTCTATTTTGTTTTTACTGCTTAGCATTTTTGTTAGTTATTCAGTCTTCCGTAAATGGAGCCCAACGGTGGCAATATGTTGTGTAATTTTTGGGTTGCGCCTGCGGCAAAAATTATAGAATATATTGCGTGTTGTAGTGTGTTTTCTTCTCTCACTTTTTCAATTTACTAATTATCACTTTTTCTTCAAATTCTTTTAATGGTAAATCATAAACGATATAAAAATTCTTTTCAAAATCACCACTTCCCTTATCCCAAGTTGTTAAACTTGCAAATTCAATGAACTTTTCTATTCCATATTTTTGCATTAATGATGATGTAAATAGCCAAAAGCTTAATTTATCATTCTTTTCCAAAATCACTATTGCGGGAAAATGCCAAACCTCTTTTGCCATTACGTATTCAGCATTTGTCAATTCTTCTTTTATAGATGTGAACTCATTATAGAATTTTGCAGTGTCATTTCTGTAATCACCATATAAAAAAGCAATTGGTTCTTGAAAAAATGGAACATCGGAATATTTTGTAAAAAAATGATGAACTAATTCGTGTGGGTTGCCATTAACATATCTTTGTAAAAGTCCATATTTTACATCCCAAATCGGGAAAGCTCGCCAATAATTCAAATTTGTATCTAAAACTAAGTTGAGTTTTAAAGTATCAGTATTATTAAATATTTTTCTAAGCTCACTATACTGTTTGTCATACAGGTTTATTTCTTCTGGTTTTACTCTGCTGTTTAAATTATATACATTAAAATGCTTTGATTGAAATTGGTCTTTACAAGACAATGCGTTATTTAAATACTCACAGCCTTTTACTAATTTTTCGTCTTTGTCAAGTTGATTTAAAATTCTATAAAATACAACGCTGTCTTTTGCATATAATTCTTCTTGCAAAATAACGTTAATATAGGTCATTAAATTACTTGTATCTTGTTTAACCACATATTCTTCTATTATTTTTCTTAATATTACAGCATCTACTGTTTCTTCAGGAAAATGTTTTGGAAAATCAGTTTGTAATATTTTGTCAAAACGATTTGATTTTACCTTGTCTTTTTTTTGAATACAACTTCCCAAAATAAAAACGGCAAGTATTAATAATAATAATTTATTTTTCATCTTCTATTTTGTTTTCTTAATACACTACAACGTTTGGTGTATGAAGCGTTGGGCATTTCGAAGCACTTTCCTGTCAAACTGCTACAAAGTTTATTAAATGTAACGTCCTTGAAATTAGCACTATCCGCCCAATGATTTATACACATTGTTGTATGCTGGTGTTTATTCATTTCTATCTGTCAGTCAATTATTTAGCTATCATTAATTGTCATTTTCAATCTGCACTAAACTACTCACAAAGCACAAATTTATTTTGTTTTTTTGAGCGTGGGAAAACCCTAATGCCATGTGGGCAAATCGGGTCGGCTTTGCAAGCTCTTTGACAAAGCTTTGGTTTGAGAGTTGGCTCGTGTGGCTTTGGCAATGTGCTTGCAAATAGGGAGGGCTATACACTATCCAAATCCTCCTCAATATCTTCAATATTCAAAACGTATTTCAGATATGATAAATGCACAATAGCTCTTTCAGTTCTAACGACTTCCTTTTGCATGTCTTTTATTAATTTATCTTTGATTTCGACAAAAGTCCTCCCTGTTTCTTTTAATGTTTGGTACTCACTTAACAAATCTTGAAACCAGATACTTTCGTAATCAGAAACAATCTCAATATATCTACCTTTTACTCTAAAAATACTATCCCAAGATTTAAGCCGATTATCATCAATTCCATTTGAAGTAAAATAATAATCAACCCCAACGTCTTTTAAAAAAGTGCTATATCCATCTGGCTTATATTCAGACTTCGGAGATAATACCACATCAAGATGTTCATCAGAAAAGGAATCACAATAAGGGTAATAGACAATCCTTCTTACATTACCATTAAAAGGAGTGTCATCTGTTCCCTTTTCATCACTATTGCAGTCATGACACATAGGTACTAAGTTCTCAAAATTCACTGAAACAAATGGATATTGAGCTTTAGGTAAATAATGGTCATATGAGTTTCTCGTTGGAGAAAATGAAGGTTTTAAACCATTTAGTCCGCAAAATGGACAGATTCTGGTTATGTGATTTGGATGCTTACGAAAATCGCTAAAATGACTCATTATTGTACTGCACTTTTCTATCACTTTAGCATTAACACCATCTTCTTTATTTGCAAGCCGTAACCATAATGAAGCAAAGAAATTATCTATTAATAACCTAAAGGCCTCATTACTTATATGATTATATTTTTTAGGATTACCATTTCCTTTACAAATTTCTTTAATGTTTTGATTGTTTTCAAAAGCTTCAATAACCTCTTTTTTTTCAAAGTCTTTCAAATTGTGATATGCCGTAACTATTTTGGACATTTCACCAAGAAGTGCAGCTGGAGACTTATTAACTAAAGGTCTAAACCATTTTTCTAGATGTTGATTTTCATCATAAACAGATAAATCAAGAGCCAAGAGCTGCTTAAAAAAGAACACAATACCTTTGTGAAAATTCTGAATTGGGTGGACGATATATTTGTAAGGGTAAATCATTAGTCCTGTGTAAATTCTTTTTCACGTGCTCTTAAATATCTAACCGCATTAAATTTTTCTATTGATTCTCCAAAACCAATAAGATGTTCGCGAGCTTCTTCAATTCCTTCTGGTGAATTTGCCATTGCTTTGATATTTTCTAATTCTTGGTTTGATATACTGGCAATTGTTTTGTCTTTCATGAAAACATGCTCAAGAATCACACTTACTGATGCACCATATGTAGGGATTTTTGGTGCACTGAAAACAACACCGTTTTCTGTTTTTTCAAAAATATAAACGTCTTCTTTATAACTGTCTGAAATAGCAAATGGAGAATGAGTTGTTAATATTACCTCTTGATCTTGCACTTTTGTAATGTTTCCATCTTTATCATATGAAATGGCTGCCATTTTATTAAAAAGCGACATTATGCTAGAACGCCATTTGGGATTAAAATGAGTGTCAGGTTCATCGTACAATAAAAGACTACCAGGTTCATCAATTAACATCATAGAGCCAATCACTTCATTGAATTGATGTTCACCATCAGATAAATTTTTGTAATTAATAGGAATTGTTTTGCTCGAATCCTTATCAATAACTTTATTAATCTTTATTTTTTCAATTCTAAACACTTGTTCATCAGGAGATATAGCGGGGATTTCATCCGAAAGATTTAACCATTTAGGGCCATTCTGGACTAAATTTAATATCCCCTTTTGCTGCATGTGAATATTGAGCATATCCAAATGATAAAATGCTTTGAAAAGATTCATCGCTGAGTTTTCAAAATGAAATTTGAATGCTGAAACAGTACCTTTGTTCACGGAAAAATCAAAAACAAACTGATGTCTTTTCTTTTTGCCATACACTTCTTGATAATCCCAACACGTTGAACAGGCTTTTAATTTTGAAATTATTTTTTGAATCTCATCTGAAAATTGAATTTTCTTATTCCAATAATCTTGGTCATTAATAGTTATTCTAAATGAAGAAAGTCCTTCTATTGCATATACAACTTTTATTACCTTAAGTTTTCTTTCATCTCCAATAAGAAAGTTCGAAATAAAAACATTAAAATTATTTGATTGGTCAATGAAAAATAATCGGTCGCTAGTTTCATTATTACCATTTAGTTTTTCAATTTCATTGAAATAATGATATTTCAATTTATAAAATGGATTACTTATTAATTCATTTTGCCCTGAACTATAGGCTATGATATTTTTTGGCAACAATAATTCAGAACCTTTTTCAACCGTTCTATATTCTTTGTCATCCCCTCCAATAGGCTTAAAACTATATTCAGCAACTTCATTTATGGGTTTTTTAATTTGAATATGCATCCATTTTTCAGAAACAATAGGAGTGCCATATAGCGCCTCGATATCCCATTCTTTCATGGGTAAATGATATTCTAGTTCAAAACCAAATCCTTTACCTTCTTTTTGATTTTTATCACCATGTAATAAATGAGAATGGTCGAGGTAATAGAAAATCTCGGAAATAACTTCGAGCATATTGGATTTACCACTACCATTTAAACCAGCAAAACATTTTGCAGACAAACGTGATTCACGTTCAGTAACATTAAATTTATACAAATGATTTGCGGTTAAACTTCTGAAGTTCTTACCTAATATTTTAAGCGATACTAACTTCATTCTTTTAACTTTAAATATATACCTGAACGTTCTTTGGGTGATTTATCTTTAATTAAATCATAATCTTCTTCCCGTACTTTTAATACAAAATTTTCTTCCTCTCCATTGTAAAACACCTGTTCAAGTTTTAAATATTCGTTTTTGTTATCAATGGCTTGGAATATTATTTCTTTGAAATCTAAAGAAAGATCAGCTTTACGGTTTTCTTTTAGTTCTTTAGAAGTAAAGTAATAAGGAAAAGATAGTTTTTCCTCTTTACAAAATCTCAATAACATTTCAGAGGTAAAATATTTATCTTCAAACTCTTCTTTAATCCAATCTGCAAATTGAGCAACGGTAAATCCTTCTGTAATTAGTTTTGATTTTGTTGGCTTAGCGTCCTTCTTTTGAATTTCTTTCTGTCTTTCTTTTTCTTTGAAGGCTTCCCATTTTTCAGGCATTCTATCAGCCTTTTTTATATTATCTATTTCAGTTAAGATTTGTAGGTTTTCTATTTCATCATTACCACCTTTTGATTGGGGAAGAATGTGGTCAATATTAAGTTTACCCAAATTCAAATCCCCTTTAAATGCTTTTTGACTTAATGAACCAAAAAGCTTTTGAAATTCATTAAGACTTTCAATATATTCTTTTTTTAACGCATTAATTTTGTTAACTACAATTGAAAAAGCCAACTGTTTTTCTATAGAGGGAAGTTTTATTTGTAAGTTTTTCAAATCAGTTAGTCCAAATCGTTTTCTTGTACCATGTATTGTTATCCCCTTAATCTTAAACTTACCATATTTAGAATTAAACCATTCTTTTATGAATATAGGTAATGCAATATTTTTATTTACCCTAAGTCTTATAACATCTTGGGTTATTATTGCCATCTCGTAATTCTCAGGATACAAAGCTGCTATCCCAGGAGGATCACCGACTTTACTTATTAATACATCATTTGGTAGAACTTGACAACTAATAAGGGAAGATGCTTTTTCATTAGTAACATATACATTAGCTTTATTCTTGTATTCTTCAGAGCTTATGTCTCTTATATAAATTATAGGAACACCACTGTCAGTAATTTCACTAGTTAGCAAATCGCTGCCAAATGGCCCATTACTAAAAGTTCCTTTTGTTTCTTTATCTGCTATTTCATTTAACGAATATAGTTTACCATCAAATTTATCAAACATATGAGAAAAAGTACTCCTAGTAAGCTCCTTTAGACTGACAATACTTTCTTTTCTTTGATTTATTATGGCTTCAACTTTTTTAAGTACTAATGCTATTTTTATTTGATCCCTTAGTTCTGGAAGATCAAATTTTAAATTAGTAAGGTTTCCTTTCGAAATCCTAAGTCTTGTTGTACCTGTAATATGACTATTAATTTCATGTCTGAATTCAGATGAATTAATTTTATATACTAACCATTCTGGATTTACAATTCTACTGTCAACTCTAATTATACATATATCAACAACAGTAACTGCTTTCATTTCAAGACCTGGAAAAATACATGCTCTGCCTAATGGATCAGGCATCCTTGCAATTAACACATCGCCTTCTTTTAAAAAGGTGCACCTTAATTCATTTGCTTTATCCTCGGTTAAGAAACGGTGTGATTTATTTAAAAAGCTACCATCCCCAATATCTGCAAGTTGAATTAACCGTACGTTGCCATCAACATCCTGATCTTTTGATTCAACCCAATCGCCATCTGTAAATAGCCCTTTTAAACCAATTATATCCTCAAAACCAACTCTATTCATGTTCATTTAAAATCTTGGTTAACTCTTTAATTTCTATGGAAATAATTTCTTCAATAGATACTATTCTACTTAATATATCTTGAGGAGAATCATACTTGATTTCTTCATAAACTTCTTCAAAATATTTATTAAAACTCAAATTATAATCATTAGAAATAATATCATTTTTGGGCACAATAAAGTGGTGTTTGTTTCGCTCTGTTTGTTTATCAGAATTGTGATACATTTTAATAACTTCATGTAAATCACCAAAATCACGTATGCCTTCTTTATCCAATAATTCTTTTCTCTTATCATCCAAACTTAATCCATCACTCTTCATATTGTAAAACCATACATTTTCAGTTTCACCTCCCTTTGTGAAAATCAATATAGCGGTTGATACTCCTGTGTATGGTTTAAAGAACCCTGAAGGCATAGAAATAACAGCTTTAAGTTCACACCTTTCTATTAAGAGTTGTCTAATTTGTTTAAAAGCCTTTCCATTGCTAAATAGCACACCTTGGGGTACTACAACACCTGCTGTTCCCCCAATACGAAGCATTTTATACATCCTTTCTAAAAATAGCAATTCACTTTTAGTTGTATTTAGCTCAAAGGTTTCGTTAATATCCCCTTTATCTACACTTCCTGTAAATGGAGGGTTTGCAAGGATTATATCATAAACGCCATCTTCGTTATAGCGTTTACTAAGCGTATCTGTATAATCAATTTTAGGCTGTTTTATGCCATGCATCATAAGGTTCATTAGTCCAATACGAATCATGGTTGGGTCAATATCAAAACCATAAAAGGTCTCATTCTCAAGTGTCTTTCTAAGTTTTTTGTCGGTTAATTTATCGGCATTTGAACCTCTTAGAAATCCATTTTCATCTTTCTCTTTATCGCTTGAATATTGCGTAATAATGTATTTGTATGCACCTAGTAAGAACCCTGCTGAACCACATGCCGGGTCAGCAATTCGCTGCCCTAATTTTGGTTGAACTAGCTCAACAATCATTTCTATGATATGAGTTGGCGTTCTGAATTGCCCATTTTTTCCAGCACCACTTAATTGTTTTAAAAGATATTCGTAAAAATCACCTTGAGCATCAATATATCTATTTGCACTTTTGAGTTCATCGTAAATCTCATCTATTGCCTTTACAGCTTCAACTAATAGGCTAGACTTCGGAATAATGAAAACCGCATTGCTCATATGCTTTGTAAAATCAGACTGAGCACCACCAAGCGTTTTAATAAAAGGAAATACCAAAGTTTGAATATGAGCTAACATATCGTCCGCTGGCATTCGTTTAAAATTACCCCACCTTAGACTTTCTTTTTCTACGGCATCTTTTTCACTTTTTGCTGCTGGAGGCATGAACTTACCATCAAAAATGGACTCGAACTTTTCATCTGACAAACCTGAATTTGCTATTTTCGTACGTTTTAGTTCTAATTCATCTAATTGTTTCATGAATAAGAGGTAAGTTATCTGCTCTATAGCATTCAAAGGATTTGTAATACCTCCGCTCCAAAACTTATCCCAAAGGTTTTGAACCTTAGTTTGTAACTCTTTATTTAGCATTTATGCTGCCTTATTAATTAATGTTATAATTTCTTGTATTTCGTTTGGACTAAACAGCCCTAATATCCCTTCTGGATGTATTCTTGTAAATGGTGCTTCAATTAAGTTTTGCTTTTGTATTTCACCTCTGTCAATAATGTAAGTCTTAAGTATATTGAGAAAATCTAATTGCCGCTTTGTTAAATAACTGTGTTCCACAATAAATTCACTAAAAACTCTTGAAACTGTTACAGAGTGTGATTCTAATATTTCAATGCCAAGTATGTGTTTTATGAAAGCTAATAATTTAGCCTTTCTGTGCTCATATACTTTTCGCAATAAATCAACAGTAATGTGAGGATGTTCGTCATGTAAATCCTGAGTTAATATTTCAACTTCATTTTCGGATAAGACTTCACCATTTTGTAACTTTTGAAGTATTGGATTTGATTCAGTTAATGCTTTAATACGTTCCTCAACAAGCTCTTTATATTTTGAAATACTTATTGACTCATGTTGAGGCCCAAACTCAATGATTTCCTTTTTTGCTAAAGAATCCATAAAATCAAAACTGGCTGGGCTAATTGGCTTTACAAACGAATCAACATACTTCATTAAAGGAGCTATTTTATCGACTAAAATAGAAAAGGAGTCTTCAGTACATGTTGACCAGAAATATGCTGTTTGTGCTTTCTTTATCAATTCGTTCTCCTTAGCTACAACATTAACTGATAATGGCAACTCGGATATTTTCACTATTATATTTTCACTTAAAGCAATAAACTTATCCTTATCTTCAGCTAAATGTGCAATTGAGATTTCAACGATATCACGCTCAAATCGCATAGCTTTAAAGTCAACATCGTTAACAGTCCTCATTAAAGGTTGTATAGAATGTCTTAGGAATGATTGTTTACTTTCTGAAATAAAATTCCAAAAATTGTCTTCTTTTACTTGATGTAAATCACTTCGAGCGTCCATTATAACTACTGAATTATTAGGTAGCAACTCAATCATTTGTTGAATTTTAGAAATCTCATTTTTAACGCATTCAACAACACTTAGCTCAAGTGCTAAGAAAAGCTTATCAAGTCTAAGACTAAACAATCTAACAGGTAAAGGAATTTGAGCTTTTAACTCTTTCCCTTTTGGATTAAGTTTAAAATATTCGAAATTATCCCAGCAGTCCAAGATTAGAAAAACATCTTTTTCGGTACACCAAGGATTAATCTTCTTTGGCTCTAGTAAACGTGTTCCACGACCTATCATTTGCCAAAACTTAGTATATGAGTAAACAGGTTTAGCAAATACTAAATTTGTAATTTCTCTAATATCAACGCCAGTGTCAAGCATATCAACACTTAAGGCTATTCTAGGCAAGTCCTTATTTTTGAATTGATCAAGTAATCCACCTTTACCATATACACGAGAATCTTCGGAAACTAAAACTTTTGCCAATTCACCTTTGTATTCGGGGTACATGGCATCAATTAATTTTTCCATTCTTCTTGCATGGGCTTTAGTCATACAAAAGAAAATAGTCTTTCCTGGCAATACACCATTAGAGTCTTTAATCGACTCTTCCATAAACTCTTTTATAATTAGAGCATTTGTACCTCTATTAACTACATTCTTTTCTATTTCGGTACCTTCATAATTTATTTCTTCTATTTCTTTTCCTTCAAGTATTAATCTCTTTTGGTCTTCAAGAGAAACTGTTCTTTTATTTATTCCTTCTTCTTGAAAATGTGTAGAAATCTTCATTACTTGAAAATTGCATAAATATGGAGGGATATTCTTTACTGCTTCCTCATATGAGTAAGCAAAAGTTGGAAGGCCATCTTCACATTCAAAAAGCTTAAACGTATTATGGTCAATTATATCCGTAGGAGTTGCAGTTAATCCAAGCGTTATTGTGTCAAAATAGTCAAGCACTTCTTTATAGGTATTGTAAATTGACCTATGACTTTCATCTATCAAGATTAAATCAAAAAAGTGTGGAGATAGTTGTTTCGTTTCATCTCGCACGATATTGAGCATTGTAGGATAAGTACTTACATAAATACGCCTATCTGTAGCAATTTCGGTTTCTTCTTGTTTTGGCCACCTTGGTTCGTTTGGAAGGTATTCCTTAAATGCATCAAGTCCCTGTTCTTTAAGTGCAATTCTGTCTACAAGAAACAATACTCTTTCTGCCCAACCACCTCTCATTAAGGCTTCAACGAGAGCAATACTTACTCTTGTTTTACCTGTTCCAGTCGCCATAACTAGCAGAAATTGCCTTTTTCGTTTTTCAATGGCTTCCATAACAGAACGTATGGCATTTATCTGATAATCTCTTCCTGCAATATTTTTATTTATTAGCTCTTCAGCTAGCGGCTTTCTGTTTTTTCTTAAATGCTGATATCTTTCTAAATCATCAAGATTTGGAAAACCATGAACTTTTCTAGGCGGATAATTATCCAAATCCCAAAAAATAATATCGTGCCCATTCGTATAGAAACAAAATGGTAATTCTCCACCCTGTTGCTTTTGAATATTGTTGCAATATTGTTTTGCTTGTTCTCTTCCTAAATCAGCATCAACACATGTTTTCTTTGCTTCGACTACAGCCAATGGCTTACCATCTTTTCCTAACAAAACATAGTCAGAGAATTGATGACCCCTATATGGTGTTGAAGCTTCTTGTACCAGATTAGCATTAACAATGATGTCAAACTCTTCAATTACCTGAGTGCGGTCAGAGACATTCCAACCAGCTTTCAAAAGCCGATTGTCAATAATTTCTTTCCGTGTTTGAGCTTCGTTCATTATTTTACTTTATTCGAAACAATTAAGTCTTTTATGTCAACGTTAAGGATATCAGCTATTTCATTTAAGACTTCTAATCTTGGTTGCTGTCTGTTTTTAACATATCCATTTACCATGTTGTAACTTTTACCAAGTTTTTCAGCTAACCAAGTTTGCTTAATACCTTTCTCTTCTAATACTTCTTTTATTCTGTTCATTTCGTTTCAGAATTGAAACCTCTAAAATAGAATAATTATCTCGTTTTTCAATATAAAAAGTGTTACTAAATTACTCCGTGTGCGCTGGTAAAAAATAGCTCTTTTGGTTTTTTCAGAGTTTGCATGTGTGTTAGCAAAAAACCAAATGTGCTATTTGTGGGGTGGGTTTCTCTTCTTTTTAGCGTGGGAAGAAAAAAACAAAATAAATTCCCTCAAGTTTGCACCGACCTATCTATGGAGCTCTTTTTTACACTTGCATACAACGTGTGGCGGTATGAGGCGTAGCTTGTGTTGCGCCTGCGGCAAGCTATGACTTATGACCGCGTGTTAACTGCTGGTTTTTATTGTTTCAAAAATCTCATTCCAATAATTAGAATATCCATTTCTCGATGATATTTCTTTTACATCTACGTTCAATTCTAATAATGTTTCATATTTCCGACTTTCTGTTTCTAACTTTACTATTTGGTTTCGTTTTTTATTATCATCCTTTTCCTTATCTATTTTCTCTTCTAACTCAGACAAAGGTTTGACATAAAAGGAAACAGAATTGTTAATTAATCCATCTTCAATTAATCTTGCCCTTTTAGTTAATAACCACCACAAATCAATCTCGCTAAAGTCTAAACCAAAACCAATTATATGTAAATTTGAGTTGAAAAATAACTCAATCCAAGAATACTCATCATAAAGATTCCCTTTTAGTTTTTCTTCTATCTTTTTAACTTCATTCTTTTGTCCTTTATATCTAAAATCATACGTTCCCTTTAGATAATCAGCAATTTTACCAATGGAACCGCTGTAATGATTTAACCCTAGCATAATGGATTTAGGATTACTTAACTCTCCGTGAATATTCCATATTGTTTTTACTTTTTCTTGATTTGCAATAAGTGAAGTATTCCTTCTAATGCTATAAAGTTCTTCTGAACTATTATTTGTTTCTGAATTTTGTTTGTTGGAGTTTAAGAAAGTTTTATTTATTGCATAATCATAATTAGTCGTTATGTAATTATCACAATCTATTTTTAGGATTTCTTCATAATATGAATTCGCTGGTTGATTTTTGAGCAATTCTTTGATTCGGTTTTTTAAATGTGGTAGTTTGTGTGAGTTTCTATTCCAGTTTAATCTAATTCTTTCATATGCTAATGTATTTGGTAGAAAGTCTGTGATAAAAACCTGACCATTCATTATATCTGCAAGTAACTCTCCCCAAGTAATAGATTTGTCTTTTGTATTGGGATGGTAATTTAATCCGTTTCCGTATAATATTGTTTTCTTCATATTTCTGTCTTAAACTTGCAGTTAACGGTTCGGCTATGAAGCGTTGGCTTGTGTTGCGCCTGCGGCAAGCCTATGCTTTATGAGCCATTGTTGGCACCTGTTATTTCCACTTCCTCATAATCTCTTTCATTTGAGATTTATGATTGTTATAAAGATAAAAATCTGGCTGAATTCCATAATTGTCAATCCCACTCTTGTCCATATTAACACTTTCAAGTAGTGGCATGACTATATAAAATTTATCTTTAAGTATTTCAAAACAATGCACCATGGCATAATCAAAAGCTCCAGCTGTATTCTCCCCAAATACTTTTACTCTAGGATTTTGCCTCGCCATAGTTAGAAATAGTTCTGATGCGCTTCCTGTATTTTTATCTGCTAATATGCCAATGTATTTGGGATATTTATTCTTTTTCTCAGGAACATTAAAAACATAAGGGTAAGTTATATTACCACTAACATATTCCCCTCTTTGAAGCCCGATAGATACAGACTGCCATTTTTTTCTGTCTTGTTCTGTAAGGTGTTCTGTAAATGCTTTAAACGCCACCGAATTCCTTGAGGATACATACATTTTGTACTCTTTCTTAAAGAAGTAGTCTGATTGAATTAAAGAAACAAGGCGATTAATCGATTTTATATCACCCCCACCATTACCTCTTAAGTCAATAATTAGGTATTTGTGACGTTCAATTTCTTTTTGATTAGAACTGATTATGCTATCAATTTCAGGTTTAAGTTTGATGTTGAAGCTTTTTATTTTAAGACAAGTAAAATCCTTATCCAAGATTTCAAATTCTACATCCGTGTTTTTGTTTTTCTGTTTTTGCTTATTAAACTTTGTTTCGCTTCTTGCTTCAAGTGATTCATTTAAAACATAAAGGTGTTTATTATTGAAGTATTTTAAATAAATCTGAGTCTTTAATACTAATGAGGAAAATTCTTGTATTGAGTCAGCCAGCAACTCTTTTTTAAATTCTTTATAGTTTTGTTGGTCTTCTTCATATAGATTGTCAAAACCAGAGTAATTGTCCTCTATAAATTGAATAATATTCTCAGAAAATAAATCATTATAATCACTTTGAGCATATAACACATTTTGAATCAATAGATATATGAGTAAAATCTTAAATTTCATAGTCGTATTCTTATTATAATTGGTGCCAACGTTTGGAACATGGTGCGTTTGGATTTTTGAAACCTTTATTTTTCAAATTACCACTTACTTTATTTATAGCTAATATCGTCATTTATTACTCTGATTTCCAAATGCACTATGTTTTTTGTTGGGCTCCGTTTTTCATTATTTTTCCTTCCATTATCTCTAACAGGTCTTCAAAACTACATTCGAGCCAATCTGTAGCAATACTCAAAGGTGTCTTATGCGATTTATTATTCATTTTTAATTGAAGTCTTTTAATTCCAGTTGAGTTTTGAATGAACTTTTGCGGTTTTTTTACGAAAATTAGCAAGAATACTGGTCCTTGTAATTGATTATGAATTTTTAATTCAGTTATCTCATTCCAGTTTACGAAATGTCCTTTATTAGGTCCGACATTTATTTTAATTCCTATGTCATTGATAAATAGTCCTTCTTCATTTTTAATAATTCTATAAATTCCAAGGAAACCAAAAAAGCCAAAGGAAAGGACTATTAGAGTCAACAAAACCATTAAAAAGATTCGGTCAAGCTCAGAGTCCATTGATTTAATTTCTATTAATGCCCAGATTCCAATCAAAAAAATAATTGCAGCAACTATTGTCATTACAATTCCTTTTCTTTTGCTTATTCCAATTTCTATTTTGTTTTTACTGCTTAGCATTTTTGTTAGTTATTCAGTCTTCCGTAAATGGAGCCCAACGGTTTGTGTATGTGGAGTGCGGGATTAAAAGTGATGAACTTTCAAGCCCGCACGGAGCCAATTCGTTTATTCAGTGTTTCAAATTTTCCGTCAATCGTCAAAGACGAATTGGCGGTGTTGCAACAACGAGCAGCAGCCCGAAAAACCGTTGAAACCCGCATTACATATGACACTTTGTTAGCATTTCGTGCTTTATTTTATTTTAATTTCCTGCACATTTCATTGGTTCATTATTCTTTACTGCTTCTTTATATTTCAATAATCTTTCTTTTCGTAAAGTTTTTAAATCCTCCCGATTGACAATTATATTCATTCCCTCAGTTGGTTTTGTTCCACATGCATAACTCTGTTTTTCATCAATTTCAACAACACAAGCTTTACAACATCCATTTCTCTTTTTAGCTAAAAAACATGGTGCAGGAATCGCAATTCCAGCAGTTTTTGCTATTTCTACAATATTCATTGAAGAATCTTTTACGGTTACATTCTTGCCATCAATTGCTATATCAAATTCTTTTACTGTTGATTTGCTCATACTTGAGCTTTCTTGTGTTTCTATATTGCAATCACAGTCGCAACCACAATCAGAATCATTTAGTAACTTTACAGAACTGTAATCATTTTCACTCTTTTGGTCTGGTTTACAACAATTTTCTTTTAACATCATATTTAATTTTAAAGTTTTACATTGAGTTCGTTTAAACTCTTTTCATCAAATAGACGTGTCAATTCTTAAAGGACGCAAAAATTAATCACAATCACAGTTTCTTTTATCTAATTGGAATACATTTCCATATTTGTCACTTTCAGTAGCGCAACATTTTTTAAACGAGTCTTTCAATTTTTTTCTTGCTCTTTGTATTCTTGATTTCGCTGCGGAGTAGCTTAATTCCTGTTTTTTTGCATATTCTTTTTGTGAAAGTGTTCCATAAGAAGTTTTCAAGAGAGCATCTTGATATTTCTCAGGTAAGTCTTCAATAAATGGCTTTAAACAGCAAAGCAAATCATTGTTGTAATTAACTTCATGTTCCGGCACTTTCAGTTCTATTTCCTTAATTTCTTTAAATTGTTTGTTTTTTCTGTAATGGTCAATTATCGTATTTCGGGTTATTTGATAAATCCATGAAGTCAATTTCTCTTTATCTGAGATAGTAGACAGTTTAAGATGTATCTTTATAAACACCTCTTGTAGTAAATCATGGGCTAAATCTTTATCATTTACCTTTGAAATAATAAATCCCAACAACTCTTCTTTAAATTTATTCCAAATCTTTTCTGTCATACTTTATTTGTTTGGAACGCTAAGGTTCTCAGCATGAATGCTAACGGTAAGTATATGCAATGTAGGCGGTTTCGGGCTCCAAACTTATCAAACTGCTCAAAAGTTGAAGCGGGCTACAACCCTTGAAATTACTACTATTTCGCCTATTTTGTATATACATTGTTGTACGCCGTATTTCTCTCATATCAATCTTTTTTTTGGTCGAATTTTCCAATATAGATATCCTAATCCTGTATAAATAATTGCAAAAACACATTGAATCAGAAAGGTGTTTTTATCAATCTTTCCTCCTAAATCTCCTGATGTTGTATAAATCCCAATCGCAATAAAATATAAAAAAACCAAATAAAGAATCATAGCTAAAACCCAACCAATTATAGAATTTCTAATCGACTGATATAAGAAGATTGCAGTTGCACTTACAACCATAATTTCAACTTGTCTAAATTGCTTGTCAAGTAAAAGTAAGTCCTCTACAATTGTATATGCAAATAGCAAAAATGGAAAGACATAGCAAATCCGTATCAATATGTTTTTGGTTTTTAAATTCATGGTTTTATCTCTATCGGTGTACCAATATTTACGTTTTCATAAAATTCATCAATCTCTTGGTCGATCATTGCAATGCAACCTAAAGTCCAGTCAAATATTAAATGAAATCTACCTATCCAACCAAATCCGTTTCTAATTCCATGGATTTTAATCAATCCGCCTGGACTTTTGCCAATCGACTCAGCATATTTTTTATCATGTTCATTTGGGTAAGAAATCCCCAAATTCTTGTGATATCCACTATTGGGGTTTTTATCATTGATTATATATAATCCTTCTGGTGTCTTTTTATCACCCTCGTATTCTTTATGTCCTTTTGGAACTCGTCCGAGTGAAATTTTATATGATTTTATTATCTGATTATTAGAAATCAAATCAAGCCTCCGTTTATGCTTAATTACTTCAATCTTCTCAATTGAAACAGACTTATCAATTGGTTCAAATGGCTTAAAATAGGAAATCAATCCAAAGCCAATTAATCCAAAAATCAGAATCAATATGATATATTTAATTTTCATGCAGGTCG
Organism: Lentimicrobium sp. L6; assembly: GCF_013166655.1. Taxonomy (NCBI): domain Bacteria; kingdom Pseudomonadati; phylum Bacteroidota; class Bacteroidia; order Bacteroidales; family Lentimicrobiaceae; genus Lentimicrobium; species Lentimicrobium sp. L6. Next base: position 6,732 of record NZ_JABKCA010000076.1, on the reverse strand, counting down.
CTGGTTATATGGCGTACAACTTGTTTATATACGTAAGTTTCTTCCACATAACTACCCCAAATGGGGTAGTTATACGTAAGTTTGGTAAAAATAACTCAAATATTTATATCATAATAAGGATAGGTAATGATTTATGTAATTTATACTCATACTAAATAGATAGCCTGCTCCTATCCCACTCCTCCACCCGGTATTGTTGGCAGCTTTTATGCTTTTGAAGGAAATGGCTTTTGGATATGAGGAGGGTAATCATTCCGCTTTGGCTATAGGATACTAGAAATTGAGATTTGCTTTATTAATTGAAAAGATACGGTGGTTGGTAGTGGTTAAAATAGATGGACGAGTTGTATTGTAATAATTACAGCCTCTTATTTTGACTTTTCGTAGGCTTCTTTAATCCAATCTTTTAATTCTTGATTAACATCATCCTTATTTGACAATTTCACTCTGTGTGTACACATGGTTCCAAAGGGCCCTGAGTTTTCAAGCCTACCGCTTATTGGCTTGTCTTTTATTTTAAAGCCTAAATCAATTCTTGTTTTAGTGGCCGGTTTTATTAAACCAAATTGTCTTTTTCGAATGATACTTACGCTTCCTTTTTTTGGTGTGATTGTAATATCTTTACCCAGCGTATTAATGTAAGCAATGAGTTCATTATAAATCGGTAATAAACTTTCTTTCCCTTGATATTGATTCTCCACAAGGCTTTCTTCAGAACCCTTATCATCTTTCGAAAGTGTTACAATAGTATTTGCGAAGCCATGAGTGATATTAAATTCCGCTTTTAAGTATTTTACACCTTCTGTATGTTTTTCAAATGATTTTTCCTGTAGTAGTAATTTCCATTCTTCTAAAGATTTGCCAGTCTTTTCCGGCATATTATTAATCATTGTTTGAAGTGCTTTATCCATCATTTTAAATTTTAATAAATTATTAATTTGATTCTTTTGACAGTTTCATTTGTTTATTTGGGGTGTATAGAAGAGGATGCTAATAATTATGGCCCTGACCCTCTATCTGTAAAACAACTTGTAGATTATAATTCCTTTTAAAATCAAGCCCCCCCCCTAAATATCATAAACCCAGTTTAGTCCAACCCATGGGTATTTGGGGATGTTTCTGAATTGACCGTGGGGATTGAGTCCGATGTAGATTTTAAAGAATACTCCTGAGTTTGATAATTCTTTTTTGTAGTTATAGAATTTCCATCCCAACATGGTAGTACTACATAATTGATAAGCTTCGCCAATTTCCCTAAAAACAACTTCCTCCGATTCGTTGGTGAAGTAGCTACCATAACCATAGCGGACTCTTAAATAGAAATCCTGGGAGAAAATAAACATCATCTTATTATTGGAAAGCCATGAATCGGGGTTTTGATATTGGTATTGTAAATAGGGCTCTATCCACCTACTTGAGGAGGGGATTTCTATAGATTTTGATATTTCTAATGAATCGGCTGTATAATATCCCTTTTGAGGGTTCCAAAGAAATTTAGCTCCTAACCTAGCGGAATGATTTTTTACCTTTTGACCAAAAGCATCGTTAATGATGAAAGCTAGCTCGAAGGTTTCATAGGAAACATTTATTCTTGAAACAGGAATAGAATCTCGTATTTTTGATATAATTAATTCATCACCAATATGTGTGCTTTCATGAAAAAATGGGATAAAACGCAAACCGATATTATTAATCTTAGAATCTTCTAGTATTTGGGTATAATTGAGTTCTAATAGAGCAAATCGGTAATCGGTATTTAAAATTGGGGAGGTTCTTTCTTCGGTAAAATCGAACCAAACCGAAAATGAAATTGGTATGGACAATGACCATCGTTTGGATTCATCTTTAAAATAGTAAATGGGTAATTGAGCTCCAAGGATGGGCTCTGCAACGGGCACTACTCCATTTCTTTCTAATCCAATATCGTAGGTATCGAATAAAGCCATAGCCCCAATTCCCACATTAGTAATTGGAGCATATCTGTCAGAATAAAAATATTGACCAAAATCTCTTTTTTTGAAAAAGCTTTTGGCAATTAAAGTGTCCTGAGCCTGAAGACCAATTCCAATAAAAGCAAGTAGTACGATTAGTGTTATTTTATTCATGTCATTTTGCTTTTTTAAATATTTAAGGTTTAGATATCTCAATATGGGACACAAAAGTATAGCAAGAATCTCAAACTGAAAATCAAGACTTATAATAAATCCCGCTCTTTTAGAACTTCTTTCATAGCTTTATCATCATTGGATTGATTCACTAGTTTGTAGATTAAAAATAATGGAACAAAGTAACAAGTCCCCAAGTACTTTTCACTAAACTGTAGAAGATAACTCCCACCATAAAGCCAATTACACAGCATTTATAATGGAGTTCGATTTCATTTTTTTTGCTTTTACTAAGAGTTCTTCATCTGTTAACTCTGATTATTCTTTTTGATTCATTTGTTTTGTTTAATTGATAAGTCTTGTTCTTCTTATTTTTACGGAACCTTATTACTATTTTTTATTCATTTCCACTACCCAAATTCCTCTTAGTTCGTTTATGTTGTAATTGATGGCTTTATCATTTGGATATAAACCTGCAATTTGCAAAAGGGTTTCTGGTTTAAGTTCTGCGCCCTGGCTTCCATGACATTGCAAACAAAGTTGATTGGTTATGATGGGATAATAGCCCACCATTCTTCCATTAATTTCAGTCATTTTGGGTTTTACCATTTCTCCCTTTTTCAGAAACTCTTTTGATTTTGCAATATATGCTGCCTCTTGTGGGTTTGCCTTATTATTCGGATTTCTGGCTTGGTCTGAGACTCTTTTTAATTGAACATCTAAAGCGATGGCCATACTGTCGGTTAAGGGATAAGCTTTAGCAGAACAGAAAGTTACAGCCCCTACTGTTCCTTTGATATTGATTTCATTTATCAGGTTTTTAGCCAATACTTTTTGTGTTTGCATGGCGAAATTTAAACCCTCTTCTAAATGGTTGATATCATTTTGTTTAGTGCTATCATTTTTATGAGCTTCTTCTGATGAGCTATTGCAGCCCCATAAAATCAGCGAAACTAGAAATAGACTATTCCAGATTATTTTTTTCATTTTGTATATTTTAAATTCATATTTGAGGTGTTCACATATTACTTAACTAAAGTTTCGAAACTTGCTGGCAATAAATAATTGTTTGTAATTCATTATTTTACTAGTTTTCTCTTCTTAGTGGAACTTTGAGACTTCTTTGTGTCTCCCAGCGAAATAGCTATTCCACGAAGTTTCTCAAAGAATACGCCAAGTTTCACAAAGTTAATACATAATGAAAATGGATATCTTAACAGACAATAACATCCGATTTTCAAGGCTTCATATCTGATTTATTTACAATAGTTTAAACAATATTCGAAGCTTGAGTAACTTAACTAAATCGAATTAATTAATTGTAAAACCCTCTAAGTTATTTTAATTTCTCTATTTTCCATTTCCCTGAAATCAACTGAGAATGAAACTCTCCTACTTTAAACAATACACCAGCTTCCATATCCCACTCCCCTTCCATGGAATCCTCTGAAATAACTCCATGATAGTGAATCTCTGGATGCTCTTTACTTTTATCTATAATGATTTCACCAACATCGTTTCTTAGAAATAATGCTGGATATTGTTTGATAAAACTAATTTCGTTGTCATCAACAAATCCAGTCACTTTAGCAATTCCTGGAGATTGGTTGTCATCAGAAATATCTTTGATTTCTCCGGAGATATCATCCTCATCATCAACCTGAAGTGTAAGTTCAAAGTTAAATACTTTGTTGTCCTGTCCAAATTCAGGATCAAAAGAATAAGATCCTAACCATTTTCCATTTAGTTTGTCCATATCGTGTGTCCGTATATATTCTAATATTTTGATATTAATTTCTACCCTAGCCAAGCCCCAATTGGCCTAAATAGGAATTTTGGTAAATATAAATCAATTTTCATCTCTTCAGAAAGGATAGATAGTGTTTTATACCAAAGGTATGTAATAATGCGCCTTAAGCTATTTCGCTTTCACATTAGCTTGTCTAGAACTATACTCGGATTTAATGCCAAAACATAATTAAGGCATATTTTAATTAGTAATCGATATTACACATTCTGTGTTCATACCCAGCCCCTTCCCTATACATAAGACATACACCTAATAGAATTTTAATGAAAGGCTTTTAATCCTTATGAAAGAAATGGTATTTGGTCATGAGGAGGGCAGGGCAAACTCATACTTTCAGTTTTAATTAAAAAATCAACGATTAAATTAAAAAAAGAAAAAGCTGTCCACTAATTCCACAAGTTTTCACGGATTATTTCTACAAAGAGAGTATAGCAAAGCTGAACTTTGTTTGCAATCTGTGTTAATTTGCGGAAATCTGTGGACAAATTAAAAGTATGCGTTTGCCCTGATGAGGAGGGTAATAAACAGATGTATTTTAAAGCATTTAATAAATTGTGATTAAACGGGTGGTAATTGGCGTTTAAGAAAGCTTGTTCCAAAGCACAAGAAACCAAAAGCAATCAGTACTATTTTAATTGACCATAGTTTTTAGCGTTTTACTTGAGCCATCACACTCAGCTTTAACGATATACATCCCTAATGGAATATTCTTTAAAACAATACTTGATCCATTTTCGCTATCTTGTTGGTCATTTCAACGCAAACACGATCAGTAAGTCCAAAATCACACGAATTCGTAACGATAACATAAGCTCTATCCAAATTAGGGGCTACCATAACTGCAGCATACCATATCTCATTACTTCCTCCATGTACTAGCACTATTCCTTTTGCCCATGGTTGTTCAGTCTCTTGGAATACAACCCACCCGCCTGCATAAACACCATTAGGTTCTATCAATTTATTTAGAATTATTCTATCAAGAAAAGTGTTTTCCCCAGGTAATTGAAGTGAAATGAATTTAGCCCAGTCCTCTACACTGCAATGCACCCGACCGGCAGGACTTAAAACTTCCCCATAATAATCTCTACTGGGTTTCCATTTGTTTTGAAGCCATGATTTCTTATGCCCCCATGGTTGGTCTATTGACTTATTTTTAACAGGATCACCAAATCCGGCAGTTGTCATACCAAGCGGTCCAAATAAACGCTCTCTCATTAAAGTTTCCCAGCTTAAGCCCGTTATTTGCTCTGCCATACAAGCAGCAACTACGTAACCGAAATTAGAATAATGGAATTCTCCGTCAGTGTATGCTGGAGCAAGTTTTATGTTATCCTTCAATATTGAAAATCGTCTTTCTTTGATATCCATATCGGCATATGCGTACCAGTCAATTGGATCATTTTGGATACCGGCACGATGAGTTAGTAATTGCCAAAGTGTAGTATTCTTAAGATCAGGATGAATATTATTTTTTAGATCAGGAATAGCTTCTATCAATTTCATGTCCCAACTGAGCTTTCCTTCTGCTACCAAAGTGGCTATCATGGTAGCAGTCATTGCCTTTCCACATGAACCTAGATGCACCACGTCATTAGCAGTAAACGCAATACCAGAACCCGCTTTACGCTCACCGGCAGAAGCTATGGCAATGACCCCTTCGCCTGAGATGATGGCAGCAATCATTCCGGGTGCTTGACCATCATTTACTACTTTAGTAAGGATGTTCTGAATGGAATCAGATTTTCTTAAATCCGAATCGGATTGCGAATAGATAATTTGATTTTCAGCTGTCTTATCTTTTGTTCCTAGCCTTAAACAACTGGTCAAGAATACAAGAAAAAGCAGACTCAATAAAGCAATTTTAATATTTTTCATATTCCAAATATTTCTAATGAATGTCGTCATATATATTATTGAGCCAAGTGCTTTCTATCAGTCTTTATCCCACTTTCTTGCAATAATAAAGCTAATCGTTATCCCATGAAATATGGTTTCTGCTTTAATTATCTCAAAACCTTGATTAGTCAATAAACGCTCTACTTTTTCAGGAGTAAACATATTTAAATGCAAAGGAAAAAAACCTAAGTTCTTAATCAAGCGAAATGCTTTAAATTCTAAGCTATTTTTAAAGGCCATCTTACTTTCCAAACAGGCTGTAGAAGAGATAAACAATCCATCTCTTTTTAATAGATTATGTATTCTACCAATTGTTTTATTACTATCATTTAGCAGGTGAATAACTCCATAAGATATGATTTTATCAAATGAAGCCATCTTAAAACCGTTATCAAATACATCTCCTTGTGCAAAACTTATATTTTTCAAATGACCGCCAATAATCTTTTTATTCGCCTCATTTATCATTTCACTTGAAGTGTCAAGTCCATGAATATGTTTTACAGACTCAGCAAGGGCTATTGTTTTGGTCCCAGTAGCACAGCCAAAATCCAGAACCTTGTCATTAGCTGAAAGATGGTTTTTAGTTCCTAAGATTATTTCTTTGAACACAGGATCGAATTGCCTCTCGTTATCATCATATCTTTTAGCTTGCTTATCCCAAAACTTCTGAGTTTTACTTATCATGGATTTTATTTTTGTAGAAATAGCTTTACTATTCAATCTTCTTGCCCCGCATTTTTCGTCCTCCTTGTAAAAGGGTCAAGCTCTTAACCACACCTCTTTTAATTTTAAAGCTAATATTGGCCTTAGTAACTGTAAGGAAAAAGTCAGTCTCATTTTCAGGATAAATCTCGGGTCAAGTTATTTTTTATGGGGAGATAAGTTAATGAGAACTGGAATTAGGGAATTGGATAT
>NZ_JABKCA010000075.1 GCF_013166655.1 Lentimicrobium sp. L6 | reverse complement strand
GTGGAAAATGGTGAAGTCCGGAAAAGAATGGCATGGTGAGTTTCATAATAAAAAGAAAAATGGGGAATTATTTTGGGAAAAAGCCACAGTATCGCCAATTATAGATGAAAATGGTCATATCATTAACTTTTTAAAAGTGGCTGAAGATATTACTGAGAAAAAGAAGTATGAAAAAGTACAAAAGGTGTTATTTAATATTTCTAATGCTGCCAATTTAAATAATAACCTAGCTGAATTTATAGGAATCATTCATAAGGAACTGGAGAAAATAATTGATACTACTAATTTTTATGTGGCTTTATATGATGAAGAAAAAGATTATTTTACTTTCCCCTTCTATTCCGATGAACAAGACCAATTTCACAAAGTACCTGCAGCTAAAACCCTTACTAAATATATTATTAAAACCAATCAAACCTTAATGGTTGATGCGGTATTGAATCAGAAATTGAAAGAAGAGGGATTTATCAATGATATGGGTTCTGTTTCCAAAATCTGGTTGGGCTCACCATTGGTAGTGGAAGGAAAAGCTATAGGAGCTATTGCAGTTCAGAGTTATACAAATGAAAATGCTTTTAATAAGTCCGATGAGGAAATGTTCTCTTTCATTGCCGAACAAATAAGTATCTCCATTAATAGAAAAAACATACAAGAGAAGCATGCAAGAAGTGAAACTAGGTTTAAAAGGTTATTCGAAGATTTGGGAGATGCTATTTTTGTGACCAGGGTTGGAGGAAACCATGGTGGTCAGATACTAGAAGCAAATTCGGCAGCATCTCAGCAAACAGGTTATTCTCGCGATGAGCTTTTAAGTATGAATATTTCTCAAGATATATATGTGGATGGTAGTTGTGATTATAATGTGCAAGATATGGAAATATCCCTGTTAAAAGGGAATACCATTAAGACCATTGAAAAGAAAAGAAGAAAGAATGGTAGTGAATATTGGACAGAGATGATTGTGACCCCCATCGAATTTCAAGATGTAGCAGCAAGTATTTCTATTAATAGAGATATCACAGATAGAATCGAAACAGAAGCGCAATTAATAAAAGCTTTAGCAAAAGCGGAGGAGTCTGATCGATTGAAATCTTCCTTCTTAGCCAATATGAGCCACGAAATAAGAACACCTATGAATGGCATAATGGGTTTTACGAGTCTTTTAATGGATGAGAATATTAGTTTAGGGGAGGTCAAGGAGTTTTCTTCTGTGATTGAAAGATCGAGTCAAAGACTATTAAATACCATCAATGATATTATGGATATCTCCAGAATAGAAGCCGGACAAGTGGATAATCAGCAAGCAAACGTGAATATTGGAGAACAAATGGATGATATTCATCGCTTGTTTGGTCTAGAAGCAGAATATAAAGGCTTAAAATTCATCATGAATAAAGGCTTTGAAAATAAGGACTCTGTAATAAGAGTGGATGAGGATAAACTCTATTCCATTATCACAAACCTGATTAAAAATGCCATTAAATTTACCGAAACCGGAAGTGTGGAGTTTAGTGCAGATAAAAAGACCAATGGATTTTATTTTAAAGTGAAAGACACTGGAATTGGTATTCTCAAAGACAAGCAAGAAAGTGTTTTTCATAGATTTGTACAGGCAGATCTAAGTTTATCGAGTAAGTATGAAGGAGCTGGTTTAGGGCTTTCCATAGTAAAGGCTTATTTGGAAGTATTAAGTGGGGAAATTCGTTTAGAATCTGAAGAAGGCAAAGGAACTACTTTCTATGTTTTTGTTCCCTTTCAATAAGGATTTTGTTGGAGAAAATCTTATTTGTCAGCAGATAAGCACCAGGTTTAGATGTTTCCCACTTCCAACTTCTGACTTCTAACTTCCCACTTCCCACTTCCAACTTCCTCCTTAGCCATTCCATTTGCGTCTAGATTTCTTTTCCCCTTGTTGCTTTTTAGCTTGTAAGCGCCTTTCCTTTGAGGCTTTGGTGGCCCTGGTTTTTACTCTTCTTTTACGAGGAGTCAATACTTTGTTGATCAACTCGTAGAACTTCTCTATCGCAATTTCCTTGTTCTGTAACTGACTCCTGCTGGCTTGTGAAACTAAAATAAATTCTCCTTCTTGGTTGATAAATCTTGAAAGTTTCTCCAGAATAATCTGTTTATGCTCCTCTAAAAGTAATTCTGATTCCCTAATAGAAAACCGAAGTTCGGCCTTAGTATTCAGCTTATTTACACTTTGTCCGCCAGGCCCACTGCTTCTGCTAAAGGAGAATTTTATTTCTGTATCTAAATGTCCAAAGGGGATGTATTTATAGTGATGCATGGTTTTTGTTTTTGCAAATTTAGGGAAAAATGGATATTCTTTAATAATAAGCTTCCAATTGAATAAAAGCTAAGCATTAATGAATGAAATGTAGTTTAGAAGTTGAACGGATGACCTAGATTAGAATTAATTATAATGTACATCAAATTTAATTTTAATGTAGCTTAGAATATGCGATGATATAGGTGGAAATCACTAGATGATATTTATACTGATGAGCTTGTGTTTGAATACCTTGAGCATCACAAAGATACAAAAAAATAATGACTCCTGATTTATAGAGGTTTATTTATTAATTTTACTCATTCATTAAACGTATCAAAATCAGCATTCCTATGATAAATTATAAAGTAACAGCCTTAGCCGATAAGCTTTCTACAGGGGAGACTCAATATAAATACTATCCTCGCATATGTAATCGCCAAAAATTAAAATTAAGGGAGTTATCAAAAGACATATCCCGACAGTGTAGTTTAACCGAGACTGATGTATATGGTGTACTCAGAACTCTCATCACAAATTTGCCCACACTATTATTGCAGAATAAGAGTATAGAATTAGATGAGTTTGGAATTTTTAGTCTTCATGCTAAAGTGGAAGGAAGTGCCACAGCGAAAGAAGCCAAGGCGAGTAAAATAAAAGAACTAAAAATAGCATTTCGGCCCCATAAATATCTAAAGGAGGGGCTCCTGAATGCTAAATTTAAGAAAGTGAAGTAGGGGATTATTCTTTGTATAAAAGTATAAACTAACTCAAGAGCAAGAGGAGTCTTTTAATATTCTTTTCGAATCTATGCAGACTAAATTTGTAAAATCACAAGGTCTGGATTATATAGGGACTGTTCGCAGATTAGGTCTTTTCACTTTTCGAATAGCAATGATACTTACCGCATTACGGATTATGGAGAATGGGCAGCTTACAGAAAAGATAGAATGCAATGATACAGATTTTAGAACAGCTATAACGATGGTTAAAGTCTTAGTTGAGCATTCAGCAAAGGTGTTTTCGGAATTAGATGGTGAATCGAAACCAACAAGGTTGAAGAATAAAAAGGAAAGCTTCTTGGATGCATTACCAGAAACCTTCAATCGAAAAAAATACCTAGAATTGGCAGAATCATTATCCATAAATCCAAAAACAGCCGAAGGATATATTGCAAAATTCTTAAAAGATTCTTTAATCCATAGAGAAAGTCACGACCATTATATCAAAATAAATACTGAATAATACGGATTTAAGGATTCTCAGGATTCTAAGGAAATATAGGATTTAACTAATCCATAAACTTTCAATTGTTATACAATTTATAATCTTTGTAATACAGAGTATAACAATGGTAGTTATTTCATTAGCCATTATAATGCATTTTCCTTACTTTAGCAGTCAATAAATATGATTAAACACAGAGTTACTAGTTGCCCAATCAGGTTATCCTAAATAAGTAACTAAACACAATTGAAACCCCAATGAACAACAATATATTACAATACGAATCCGATGTTTGGAAAACAGCAGATTTACTTATAGGTGCCGGTATCAAACAAAGTGATTTTCCTAAATTTATGATGCCCTATTTTGCATTAATCATGGTTGAAAGTCGTCTTCTAAGATATTCCAAAGAACTAGAACAAGAAATTAGCCGTGACGATATAGAAGGATTTGTAGAAGAATTTGAAGATTTTGGCTATGGCTATAACGATTATGTCATTAGAAAAAACAAAACCTTAAAGGATATTTGTGAGAATGACAAAACTTTCGATATTGATTTCGATACCTATCTCAAATCGTTTGATGCAGAAACTAAATCTCTACTAGGTGTTGATAAAGGAACAGAAGAAGAAAAATTTCTTGATATTTCGGGTACAAGTGGCTTGCTAAAGAAAAAACGTATCCTATTCGATACTATTTCTGCTTGGAGTGAAATTGATTTAGTTCCCTTTGATAATTCCGAAATAACAACACTCGAAGAACACATTAAAAGAAAATGGGCCGATATCTCTGCCGAAACAGCTGGAGAGCAATATACCCCTGATGATATTACCTCTCTTATTACCGAAATCATTAGCTCTAAGATTGATGATAATGGTAAATTTCTAAGTATTTACGACCCCACTTGCGGTGGTGGAAACCTACTCTTTGGTGTCGATGACAAGATTAAAAAAACATTTTCCAGACCAACAGCTACCTTTGGCGAAGATTGGAGCGACAGCCTTTATGCGCTGGCCAAAATAGAAAGCCGATTCAGAACCGATTCCGATATAAAATACGGCAACACTTTAACCAATATTTCTTTCATTGAAAAGAAATTTGATATTGTTGTGGCAAATCCACCCTATGGTGTAGACTGGAAAGGTTATAGAAAAGATATTGAAAACGATACAACTGAACGATTCATTGATTTACCTTCCATCTCCGATGGTCAATTCTTATTCACACAACATATTCTTTATCAATTAGCCGATGATGGCTTATCTGTTGTGGTTCATAATGGTTCCACTTTATTTAGTGGCGATGCTGGTGGTGGAGAAAGCAATATTCGTAAATATTTCTTCGACCAAGATTGGGTAGAAGCCATCATTCAAATGCCAACCGATGAATTTTTTAATACAGGTATCTATACCTATTTATGGGTTTTCAATAAAAACAAAGCAGCAGAAAGAAAAGACAAAGTAATACTTATCAATGCTTCTCAACTTTTCGAACCGCTCAAAAAGAGCAGGGGAAAGAAACGAAAAGAAATGGTTTTAGAAAACCGAAAGGAAATAGTAAATACTCTGGATAGCTTTAAAGATAATAGTATTGCTAAGGTATATGATAAATGGCATTTCTATTATAATAAACAAAGTATCATGCTCACCAATATAGATGAAAATGGGAAATCATTCGAAGAGCATTTAGCAACTAGAATCAATAGAGATGGTGAAGAAGTAAAAGAAAAGTCACTTAAAATTAAACCTTCAAAAATCACACAAGTTTTAGATGAAGATAATATCACTTTTACCAATTTTGAAATTAAAGAATACGACAATATCCAATTCGATTCCTTAAAAGATTATTTCGATGAAGACTTGAAACCAATAATTTCAAGCCTCGATTATAAAGAAGCTGAGCTTAAAGTTCACGATACAGAAGGTAATATATATTACTACGATGCGGATAAAGAAACCATCATTAAGTCAAATGGCAAAACAAATGAAGAATTAGGTTGTGGCAAAATACTAATAAAGGCTGCTTACAAAAAAGCTACCAAAACAAAGCCTATTCATATTGTCATTACAGTAGAGCTAACGCCCGATTACCAAAAAGACTACGAAATTATTCCCTACTCACCCAATGAGATTCTTAATACTCAAAACATGGCCAATTTTATGGCCAAATACATTACTAAGCCATTTGAATATATTGACAATATAATAGGTGTAGAAATCAATTTCAATAAAGAATTTTACCAACCAGAAATACTAAGACCTGTTGAAACTATTTCACAGGAGCTTAAAGACCTTGAAAATGATTTAGCTGACCTTGAAAATGATTTGGCTTTATGAGATTTGACACATATAATGAATATAAAGCAGTTCAAAAGCTTTTTGAAGTTCCATCTCATTGGGAAATTTGCAGGCTAAAAGATTTAGGTTTTTTACAAAATGGAATCAGTAAATCTAAAGAGTATTTCGGCTCAGGGCACCCATTCGTAAGTTATGGGAATGTCTACAATGACTCTATTAACATCAACCAAATTGTCAACCTTGCAAATTCTTCAACTCAGGACCAAAAACTTTACTCTGTTAAATCTGGAGATGTTTTTTTTACAAGAACATCTGAAACTATTGATGAGATAGGTATTGCTTCTACTTGTTTATCCACCGTCCCCAAAGCTACATTTTCTGGTTTTACAATTAGGTTTAGACCAAGAAAAAAAATACTAAAAGAATATTCTAAATTCTATTTTAAGGCTCATTTTTACAGGACTTTAATAAGTAGGCAAATAAGTCTTGTTACAAGAGCCTCACTAGGTCAAGGTATTTTGTATAACTTAAACATTGCCCTCCCTCCTAAACTTGAACAAACACAAATAGCCAATTACCTTGACAAAAAAACAACAGCAATAGACAACAAAATTTACCTATTAGAGCAAAAGGCTAAAAAATACAAGGAACTCAAAAAAAGTATCATCAATGAAACGGTATGCCGAGGTTTAAACAAAGATGTTAAATTAAAAAATAGCGGGATTGAGTGGCTTGGTGATATTCCGGAACATTGGGAAGTAATAAGAGTAAAAGGATTTTGTAAAACAATTAAAGGAAAAAACTTGAGCAATTCAGATATTCCCTTTAAAAACTCTCTTAATCTTTTAAGTCTGGACTATTTAAGAAATGACAAAACTACTTTTAGCTCATATTGTATCAGTGAAAATAAGTCATTAATTGCAACGGAAAACGATTTAATTATTGTTTGGGATGGTGCTGCAGCTGGCGAAATTATAAAATCTAAAAAAGGCTATATATCTTCAACAATTGCTAAATTAGTTTTCAATAAAAGAATTTTATTACCTAAATACTTTTATTTTCTGAAAGAAAATATTGAATACATGTTACAAAAAATCCCTACAGGGATGGGGATTCCTCATTTGAATCCACTTTTGTTAAATAACTTTCACTGTCCAGTTCCTCCAATAGTTGAACAAAAAGAGATTTTAAAAATATTAGATTACAAAACAACAATAATTGACAAGATTACCAAAAACATAACTACTCAAATAACAACTCTAAAAGAATTAAAGAAAACACTAATAAATGATGTGGTAACAGGAAAGATTAAAGTAAGCCAATAATAGCACATAAAACAAGAGATAAAATAGCTGCTTAAAGAGACGATAGAATAGGCGATTATAAAGACGATAAAATGTTAAATATTGACAACGATAATAGAAAAGCTTGTGATAGTGATATAAATGTTATTATATTTGCAGCAACCGTACTCGATTTGCTTCCCTTAAGAACAGCAATCGGGTCTTTTTATTTTATAGCCTTTCCTATTCTTTTTGCCAAAAATATTAATTCAACTATCTAATGGCAAAAGAACCCAAAACTATACAAGAACAAATTGAATTGCTTAGCCAAAGGGGAATGCTTTTTCATGATATAAATCAAGCTCCTCATTATTTAGCTAATATTAGTTATTATCGCTTAAAAGGCTATTGGTGGGAAATGCAGCAAGATTTTGAAAAACATACTTTTAAGCCTGATACCTATTTCGAAAATATAATTGATAACTATAATTTTGATAGAAATTTTAGAATATTAGTGTTTAATGCCATCGAGAGAATTGAAGTTTCATTACGTACCAAACTTATCTATCACATGTCATTAGATTATGGAGCTCATTGGTTTGTGAATCAGTCCCTATTTACCGACCCATTTAATCATTCTATCTTCTTATCAAAATTGAATAGGGAAATGCTAAGTAGTAGTGAAGAGTTTATGAAGAAACACTATGGAAATCACAAAAACGAAGTCCCAGAATCTTGGAAAGCTCTTGAAATTGTAACCTTAGGCACCTTATCAAAATTATATAAGAATATCAATACTCAATTACCTGCGAAATCAAGAATCACCAATGAGCTTGGTATCAATAGTGCAAAGGACTTGGCAAGTTGGTTAAGTGCGATTACATTAATAAGAAATATAATTGCCCATCACAGTAGGCTGTGGAACAGAGCAATCATCACAAAATATAAATGGCCCAAATCTACTCGCTTTCCTTTATTAGATTATACACCAGATGACCAAAGAAGAAAAAAAATATTTCCAATTCTTTGTGCAATGATTTATCTAAACGATAGAATAAGTCCTGGTCATCACCTAAAGAAAGAGTTACAAGAATTATTTCACGATTTTCCAAGTATACCAAAATATAAACTCGGTTTTCCACCTGATTGGCAAGAACAACCCCTATTTAAAAACTTCTACTAATTATGAACGAATTAGAATTACAAGATAAATATTTAATCAACTTCCTCTGTGAGCGCAACGATGGGCTTAAATATAAAGAAGTTAAAGCAAATACCGTTTCTCAGCAGTTCTTCATTGTAGAAGATTTAAAACAATTTATCAGCGAAACGCCTCTCAATAAGGAGAACTATAAAAAACTACTCCGTAAATTTAACTCCGAAAAAGAGTTAATGACAAAGTTCATGGATTTTCTTAATCAACGAATAAAGGAATCTATGAATATGGCCATTTTTATCAATAATAATAAAACGGTAAGCTTCGAAGGTTTTAAACTTCATCTCTTCTACCCAAGCGGAAGCATCACTCATGAAGATAAATTATTCGATTTAAATATTTTTTCCGTTGTTCAAGAGTTGCCTTATACATTTAAATTTCAAGACAAACAACGATTTTCTTTCCGTCCCGATTTATCTTTCTTTCTCAATGGAATCTATTTAGGATATAGCGAACTCAAAAGTAATTATAATAACCAGAATGCTAGAAAAAACGGTAAAAACAAAGTAGCAAAAGACTACCTTCAAGCAGTTCAGGAGTATCTTGAAATAGCAGATAACAACGATGTTTCTGCAACAATACGCAAAGACTTTCTAAAGATTTTTGAAAAAGCTATTCATATTACATCAACCGATATCAACGACACATTCGTCATTCGTAACATATCAACCTTATTCGATGAGATAAAACAAAAAGTCACCTCTGGGAGTTACGATTTCGACGACTATAATAAAAAACTCATAAAAGATTTTAAGTCCTATCCATTAAGAAATCCTAAGGCTAAAAAAACAGAAAGGTTCGAAGAAGTATTCAGGGTACTCTATGATAAAAAAATGATAGAGAAAGAAATACTATATTATAATTTTATTGAGCGCGAATTAATAAAGAAAGAAAACAGTAAAAACAAAGAGTACAAGCATAACGATGGTCGGTTAATTAGCCCTCGTCCTAAACAAAAATACGGAACAGATAAAATACTTAGTAAGATTGATGAGTTTTTAGTTCACGAATCCGAACCCGATTATTTCATTACAAAACTTCGTAAAGAGCTAAAATCAAAAGGCATTGGAGAACAGCAAGCAAAAGAATTAATCGAAAAACGACAAAAATACCAGAACAACAAAACCGTATATTCCCTACTGCTTCAATACGCTGCAGGTTTTGGAAAAAGTAACATTATTGGCTGGACAGCTTTACAGCTTAAAGACCTTCGTAAAAACAAGGAATATATTTACGATAAAGTAATACTAGTTGTAGATAGAATACAATTACGCGACCAATTGGATTCTAAAATGTTCAATATGAACATCAGTAAAAGTATGTTTATTGAAGCTGATGATAAGAAATCCTTTCTTAAAGCCCTCAAAAGCGATATTAGGGTAATGGTGGTCAATGTGCAAAAATTCACCACTATAAAGGAAGTATTAGAGCCAGATATAATTAAAAAGCTCTCTACTCTTCGAATTGCATTTCTTATAGATGAGATTCACCGTAGTAATAGCGGAGTTCAGCACGAAGAAATGATTTCTCTTTTCGATGAACTCCAAAGTAGCTTCGATAATAATGAAGATTATAAACAAGAACAGCAAAAGAAAAATCTAATTATTGGTCTTACCGCAACCCCATCAGATATTTCATTAGCAAGATTTGGTGAGTTTAATAAATATGCAGAAGCTGAAAAAATTTGGGCTCCTTTTGATTATTATACCATGCGCGAAGCCATTGAAGATGGTTATATTTTAAACCCACTAAAAGGTATTGTTCCTGTGGCAGCCAAAATGTACTTTGAAATTCCAGATAGTGATTTAGAAGGTTTCGAAGGAGATACTGGTTATGAAGATATCCCAGACAATACAGAAACGGGTATTGATGAATTTGGAAGGAAATATGCCATTCGTAAGAAAAAGATATATTTAAATGAAGATAGAATTAAAGCAGTCTCCAAATTTATAGTAAACAGATTAGTCTCAACAGTCTATCATCAAATACGTGGTACAGCAAAAGCAATGTTGGCTGTTTCATCAATTAAAGCAGCAATTAAGTATAAGAAACATATTGAAAGATATTATAAGGAACTTACACAACAGAAGAAATACGACCGTTTTAAGGAAGCTCCTGTTTATATTGTCTATAGTGATAGCCAGGACCACCAAGCCTCATCAACGCTGAACAATGGTTTATCTGAAGCTAAAGTTTTACAAAACTTTGCCATTAAAAAGAATGGCTTAATCATTGTTATTGACAAGCTTCAAACCGGATTTGATGAACCCAAACTGCAAACACTATTCCTTGATAAAGAAATAAGGGGTATCAATGCCATTCAAACTATTTCAAGGGTTAACAGAACAACAAAACATAAAAATGATTGTAAAATAGTCGACTTCTCCTATAAAAATATCAATGTGAAAAATATCCATCAATCATTCGAACACTTTAGTAATGTTGTTGTCTCCGATTTCGACCCTTTAAATGACAATGAGAAACTTGAAGCATTATATAGCGAGCTTAAATCCCATGATATTTTCGCCAAAAACTTTGAACCATTTAAGAAATACGAATCAGGTGATAAAAACATTCAAATTATTCTAAATATTCAAAATAACTTTACTGAATTCATTACTAATCATCCAAAAGATGCAAAAAAATTAAAATCCAAAATAAATAAATATTTCTTCATTTTTAATTTAATAGAATACATCATTGAGCTGGATAAAAAATTTGGGGAGTCTATATTTTTACAATTCTGGAGAAGGTTTAATAATGAATATAATAATGTACACCGTCAAGATGAAATCATCGATGATGTGGAAATCTACTTCGATAATAAAATAGGTATAACAGCACCCACAGAAATTGAAGAAAATGGTAAGAAAAGTGTTGTGAGCGGAATGGGTGAAGGAGAAGGAAAGAAATACAAATACAACATTTTAAAAGTTATCGAAAAAAGAAATCAGGAAGAAGAAGAAATCGAAGAGCTAATCAAGGACTTTGAAGCCAAAATAGAAAGGTTTTTCAGCTATATAAAAAATGATGATGCAGGGCAAAGATTAATCGCAAAAATAAAAGACAACGGCCAAACTTTCGATGCAGAAGAAATATACGATGACTTCGCCAAAATATACCGCAAATTCATCCGTCGCAACAAAGATTTAGGCGACTTTTTCCTAAAAGAAACCAAAGACAGCCTCAACCAAATATGCGATGACTTTGAAAGATTGATAAATAAGCCATATGAGCAGGAAGAATATTTTAGTAAAGCTGCTGATGATGATTGGGGTTATAAAGTGTAATAATTATGAACAATAGAAGTACGAGTTTCAATAAAACAAAGGACAAGTTTACAAAAAAACTGATCAATTTTTTTATCATTTTTACTTCAGTGGCAGCTATTCTATTTTACCTGTCTACTGGTGTGTATTTCTCCTATACAATTGACACCCAGGTTTGGGCGCAATTTGGAGCCTTTTTGGGAGCCTTTTTATTAGCAACAACACTAATCTACCAAATCCGTTCTTTTCACAGGCAACAAGTTGAAGCCAGATTCTTTGAGCTTATCAAGTATTACCGTGCTAATGTGGATGAGATGAAATTTAGAAATCCATTCTATTATGAAGAAGACGGAAGAAAAGCAGATGAAGAATATGTTACTGGAAGACGAGTAATGAAAACAATATTTGAACAATATAAAGTAGCTCGTAAAATTGCCAAAGAACTAGAATTTACTGACAATTACTTTTTCAATCAAGATGATAGGTACGGAAAATTTAAAGAAATCTACGTTGACAAATGGAAAAATGATTCTAGAAAAGTATTAGATAAAAAGGATTGGATAAATAACCTGAAAATAAACGAAGTAGCCTACCTAATCACATTTTGGGGCATACCTATCGACACAGATAAAGAGCTTAAAAACTATTTAGAGTGCATTCTTAATGAAACACAGCTAAAAGATTTAACCGATACTGTAAGGCGAATTGTCACTGTCTATGATTTTGATGGTGTTAAAGCAAAATATTCTGGTAATTTAAAATTTTCTGATAGGGATATTTCTGAAATCCTTAATACAGAAGGTTTACCAGAATTAGATAATGCTAAGATTAAGTTTTTTGGCGGTCACCAATACCACTTAGGTCATTTTTTCAGGCATCTTTATCAAGCAATTAAATATATCGACCAACAACCCGAATGGCTATTCTCTTTTGATGAGAAATACGATTATATTAAAACACTACGTGCTCAAATGTCAAACTATGAGCAAGCGGTATTCTTTATTAATTCATTAACCGAATTGGGAAGAAAATGGGAATATGATAATAAATATGAAAGGAAACTTATTAGTGATTATAACTTAGTAAAGAATCTTCCTAGAAATTTCATTCCAGATATGGAACCACATTATTATTATCCTGAAGTAGAATTTGAGTGGAAAGATATCTATTTAAAGAAATAGTGATATTAAGTTGTCTATTAAGTTTTGTTTTATAGTAATGTGGGACATAAAAAAAACCGTCAGAAGTTAATCTAACGGTTTTTCTTTTAAAGTGATCCAGACAGGACTCGAACCTGTGACCCGCAGCTTAGAAGGCTGCTGCTCTATCCAGCTGAGCTACTGGACCATCTTTTTGCGGGTGCAAAGATATATTTTTTTCTGGAAAGAAAACTATTTCTTCCTATTTTTTTAAATAAATCATTTTTTCTGCTTTCTTCATATCCTTGCCCTTTAGTTTTATAAAATATAAACCACTGGATAATTGTGATTTAAGTGATGATGAAATGGAAATGTTAAATTCATTATCGCCTTGTGAAATTTCTTGACTTCCGAGGCTCCATGATTTTCCCGAAGCTGTTTCCACCAATACTAAATCTACTCGTTCTTCTGAATTCCAAGTGGTATTGATTTGAATATCATTAATGATAGGATTAGGGCTGATGCTAAATGAATTAGACTCCTCAGAAATCAGATTGTCATTTTCTGGAATAGACACCGTTCCGTCAATTCCACCGCTATAGCAGCTCACCAAACCATCTCTATCTCCTACTACCATTTCTATGGTGTAATCTCTACAAGCGTCATCGGTGCTGCATAAGGCATCAATAGGAGAGGCGGCAGCTTTTTTACTCATCTCATCACCAGTGGCACCATCTAAGAAATAGGAGTAATTATTGCTAAACAAAGAACCCACCATCACATCGTTAAATCCATCTTCATTTAAATCATTAGCCACAGCTACATTCCACGACTTGTCATCTAAATTGGCTGACCAAACAGCATCAGCAGTATATCCATCAATAAGATAGGTGTTGGTTGATGAGCTGGCAATTAATATATCATCGAAGCCATCCTCAGAAATATCTCCAAGGTTTAAAAGTCGAAGGATGAGATTATTGCCTATGCTACCATTTTCTATTTCATTACCATTGGTGGCATCAAGGAAATAATACTGTCCGCTAAAATCACCAGCCATGATATCAGGAACATTATCATTATTCAAATCTCCTAATGGAGCTAAAGCCCAAACAGAGGTTCCATTTACATTAAAATCCCATTCTATTTGTCCATTGCTGCCATCAATTCCAAATACTTTTCCTTGGGTTTCTGCATTATTACTTCCGCCACCAATCACATCAACTTGACCATCACCAGTAAAATCTTCAACGGCAATCACACCAAAGCCAGGGCCATTTAAAGCACACCTCCAAATTTGCTCACCTGTGTTTCCATCTATCAAGAAAATACATTTTGGGCCCACATCGTTGGCATCATCACCAACTGCAGCTAAGGCATCGTTTATACCGTCTCCATTTACATCTTTTTGACCGTAGACTTGATAAACCCAACCACCATCACCAATCACATTGGTTTGGAATTTCCATAAGATTTCACCCGTTTTAGCCGAGATACAATTAATAGCTCTATCTCCACCAGCAGTACCAATAATAAAATCATCATAACCATCCTCATCAATATCATCCAAATAATCGATTCCATTTTGCTGATATACGTTTCCCGAATAGATTTCTGTAGTCCATAATACATCCGCTGTTCCAGAGCTATTTCCATTGAGACAGATCACTTGATTATTTTCTGCACAAACAATCACATCGCCAACATTATCACCTGAAACATCCTCTATACCTAGCATGGCTTTTGGACTTTGATCGTAGCCATCCGTTATTTGATGACTCCATAAAAGGCTTCCTATTCCATTGTCAGTATTTATAGCATTGGCGCTAAATTCAATGATAGGTGGGTTCCCAGATGTATTTGTTGAGATAAACAATTCGGTACTAAAATCACCTTCAGTTTGAGGGAAAAACCAAACTCCAATGTCTAAAGTATCCAGAGAAGGAATAGCTATAGGCGTAGTTATGTATTCATCTATATAAAAGGCCGCATTATTAAAATAGATTTCGTCAATGACAAGGTTTTCATTTCCAGTATTCATCACTTTAATATAGCGACGGGTGCTGGCAAATTTTCTGACATCATCAAATGCTAAGTTTTCATCATCATAAGCTATTAATGGACCATCGTAAGTGGATTGTCCGAAAATATGAATTTCAATTTCCTGATTTACGGGATCGTTAGTCGTGAATTCTTGAATCAAATCAATAATTCCAGCTTCAATAAAATCCACTGAAATACTAATAGTTTCACTTGAGGAGGGTGCTAAACTTAATGTTTCTGGCAAGCCAGTTAGTTCTATAATATTCCCACCCATTCCAGTCAAATCACCTAAAGTGAAAATACCTTCACTTCCGCCAGTATTAGTAAATTCGAGTTCAAATGTAGTATTGGAGTCAACGAGTTGGTCTCCCAAATTAATATTCTGTGCTTGTATGTCGAGAACAGGATTCCCACCTCCGCTTAGATTTATCTTATAAAGGGTAGAGTTAGCTTGAGATGGGCCTGTGACATACCAAAGGTATGTTCCATCAAAAACCACTCCAGTGGGCTTAATTCCAACGCTTTCGTGGCTTTCTATCACTTGTCCAGCATCGTCTACTAAATAAAGCATATCAGCATCGTAATCTGCAATCCAAAAATCATCACCCATTTGACAAATGGCCCAAGGTTGGTCGTTTGGTGTGGAAAACTGCCCTAATTCGTTTCCTTCATCATCTACATGAAAAGCAGTGCCATTGGGATCGTAATAGGCATTCACCCAAAAGCTGCCATCCTCCATACTTTCTATTCCCGAAATATAGGTGGCTGGCAATTCAAAATTGCTGATGAAGTTTCCATCCATATCAAATTCAACGGCTAAGGCAGGATCATAGCTACCTTGTCGGTCTGTTGACCAGAAATGAGTTCCATCAAAACTTAATCCCAAAGCTTCTTCGATGGGAGCAATACATTGTAGCTCGTAGCTTCCATCTGCAGGATCGATTTTGAATATCCTGCTGTCATCGCCATCAGAACTATATAATCCGCTGTATAAAAATTCACCATCATAGGTGATTCCTCCAGCTTTTCCTGGGATTTCGTAGGTAGCAACTACGGTCCATTCATTGGTGCTCTTTTGAGCTAATAAGATGAATGGTAGTAAGATAAGGCTAAATAAGTATAGTTTTTTCATGTTGAATGATTTAATGATGGCTTAAAATTACAAAAAAATAGAAGATTTTTCGGCTAAATCCTATTTTGATGCGCTAAGAAAAGTGTATTTAAATTCCACAATGATAATATTTATGAAACTTTATCATAATATTAAGTTTTGATAGGTTCAATGTCGTTTCTATTAATGTATGTGATAATCCCATATACCAGTGATATTGTTAATTTGGTATAAAAATCCTATCATCCTTTTTTGTGGAAAAAAGGATGCAAAAAGCCATCCCAAACAATTGCCTCCCCGCCTCTTATAGAGTATTGATTTGTCTACCAAAGTAGAAAACTAATGACCTTATAATCCAATCTCCTATCTGAATTTAAAAAAAGTTGTTTCTATTTAAAATTTATTCGATGTCATTACTTTAAAAGCCATGGCCCTTTGCTGACAAATCAAATATTCAATAATTCCCCCCATGAACCGCCCCCAGTTTGGGAAAGGCCTGCCCACTGTCTTCGAGAACAAATTATGCTTTGAGTATTAATACCTGATTTTATAATGAAGAAAGTATATTTGAGTCTATTTTGTTATGAACTAGAAATCAGTTAAAGATTTTGAATTCAATCACGCAAAATTTATAAAGACTTCCAGCGGAAGTCTACATCCGCCTTGTCAGGAAGTCGTTAAGCGGAGCAAATGGCTTGTAGGAAATAAAAACAATATTGTTTGACGCTCGTTAGTGAGCATTCGCAGAATGTCACTATAAGGAGGAGTTTATTGTTTTTCCGAAAAGCCATTTGTGGAGTAGACTTGCTGATACAGCGGAGGTTTTGCTGCACTTTTTAAAAAGTGTAATAGAATAATTCTGCTAAACGGATTTCAATTTCAGAAGACAAATATCATTGTAAAAGAATCCTCAAAAACTCGATAAACTCAAATCTATAGTCTATTATTAGCCTAAGTGCAATGTATAATCTTGTATAGGGAAATTGATTCTATTCGGATTCTATTACACAATCATATTCCAGCGCATCAAAATAAGAAATAGCTGTTTTTAGCAGTGTAAATTATGTTAAAAAAAGATTGGCATGTGCTTTGTTGTGTTTGTAATTTTATAACTTTGCCCTTTAACTATTATTTTAACCCTTAAAACTTTTAAAAATGAAAAAGTTTCTATTATCCTTTGCACTAATCATGACTTTTGGACTAGGAGCCATGGCACAAAATGCTGCTGAGGTTACTGAGAACCCAAATGCACCAGTTATCACTTTTGATATTACTGATCATGATTATGGTACGATTTACCAGAATGCAGATGGGAATTGTGTATTTGTTTATACAAATGATGGAAAAGAACCTTTGATTTTATCTCGTGTAAAATCTTCATGTGGATGTACCATTCCTAAATGGTCTCGTCAGCCTCTAATGCCAGGTCAGTCGGATACTATTAAGGTGAAATATGATACTAAGCGATTAGGGTCTTTCCACAAATCAATTACTATTACTTCTAATGCTAAAACTCCAACTGTAGTTTTGAAAATTAAAGGTAAAGTATTAGCGCAGCCAGATACAGCTATGCCGACTAAAAATGTTGACAAGGATATGTCTCCTGTAAATAAATAATAGGTTTTTTACTTACTTGAAAACCAAAAAAATATAAGACCTTTGTCCTGACTTTTTAAGTCAGGATTTTTTTTTGATAATTGTTAATTAATACTTTGAAAATGCCAGGAATATCAAACAAAGGAAAATTGATGCCGGAGTCTCCCATCCGTAAATTAGTACCTTATGCTGAAGCAGCAAAAAAAAGAGGTGTAAAGGTTTATCATTTAAATATAGGACAACCTGATATTAAGACACCCGAAGTGGCTTTGGATGCCATTAGAAATTATGATGAAAAAGTGGTTGCTTATAGCCATTCTGCTGGTCATCAGCAATATCGCGAAAAATTAGCCGCTTATTATAAAAAGAATAATATTGGTGTAGATGCAGATGATATTATTGTTACTGCAGGAGCTTCAGAGGCTATTTTATTTGCTATTCAAAGTATTATGGACGAAGGTGATGAAATTATTATCCCAGAGCCTTTCTATGCCAATTATAATGGTTTTGCCACTAATGCTGGTGTAAAAGTAAAACCTATTTTTAGTGATATTAAAGATGGTTTCTCTCTTCCTCCAATTAGTGAGTTTGAGAAAGCGGTAACAGATAAAACTAAAGCCATCATGGTTTGTAATCCTAATAACCCAACTGGTTATTTATACAGCAAAGATGAGCTTGAAGTATTGAAGCAAATTGCTTTAAAATATGATCTTTATTTAATCGCCGATGAAGTCTATCGTGAGTTTGTTTACGATGGAGAAGAGCATTTTTCTGTGATGAATTTAGAAGGTTTAGATCAGCATAGTATCTTGATTGATTCTGTATCGAAAAGATATTCAGCTTGTGGTTTTCGTATTGGTTGTATGATTAGTAAGAACAAAGAAGTCATGGCAACGGCTATGAAGTTTGCTCAAGCGCGTTTGAGTCCTCCAAGTTTTGGTCAGGTAGCTAGCGAGGCTGCTTTAGAAACACCAATGTCTTATTTTGAGGAGGTTATTGAAGAATATCTTCTCAGACGTAATGTGGTTGTGGAGTCTTTGAATAAAATGGATGGCGTTTATTGTCCTAATCCTAAAGGAGCATTTTATGTGGTAGCTAAACTTCCTATTGATAATTCTGATAGATTCTGCCAATGGATGTTAGAGGATTTTGCTTATGAAAACCAAACTGTAATGCTTGCCCCTGCCAGTGGATTTTATAGTACTGAAGGATTGGGGAAAGACGAAATCAGAATCTCTTATGTCCTAAATACAGATGACCTCAAAAGTAGTATGATAGTATTAGAAGAAGCTTTAAAGGTATATCCTGGAAGAGTATAAACTATAAAAACATATTTGAAAAAAATCGGCAAACAACTTTGTCGATTTTTTTTTGTCTTTATTTTGTAGTTTTACGCTATCAAAAACAAATTATTCAACATATAAATTCCGATTTATGAAACGATTAGTTCTTTATTCCTTCTTGTTTTTACTGTTTTTTAGTGGAAGCAATGCCAGTTTAGAATTGGCTTATAAACCTATTTATATTAGTTATGCTGAAGCCAAAACAGTAACTTATCTTCCTGCTCAAGAGATGAAGAATCAAGGAAAAATATATATTAAAGATCAGTATATATTTATTGGTGATGTGGGGCTGGGTGTTCATGTGATTGACAATAGTGATCCCGCAAACCCTCTAAAAATAGGTTTCTTACAGATTTTGGGTAATCATGATATTTCCATTAAAGGAAATTCTCTTTATGCGGATAATTTGGAAGATTTAGTGACCATAGATATCAGCAATATTTCTAATCCAATTCTGACCAAAAGAATAGAGGATGTTTATCAGACCAACTATTCTAAATATCCACCGAATGTACCCTATGGTACTTATTTCGAATGTGTTGACGAGTCGAAAGGATTTGTAATGGATTGGGTGCAAACAGAAGTGTCAGATCCTAAATGTTATACCACCAATTAATAGAAATTATCATGAAAAATATGTTTATCATTTTTGTATTGGCTATAGCCATAATGGCTTCTTGTACTAAGGATTCTTCCACTTCTAGCGAGTCGGGTGTTCCAACGGGGGGTGATACTCAAGGACAAGGCGGAAGCATGGCCAAGTTTAGTATTTCTGGCGACCATTTGTTTTTAATCAATGAGTATTCTTTAAAAGTATATGATCTTACCAATACAGCTGAACCCCAATTTTTAAGTCAGTTGAATGTGGACTTCGGAATAGAAACCGTTTTTACTTTAGAAGAGTACCTTTTTATTGGCTCCATCAATGGAATGTATATTTATGACATCAGTAATCCTGCAAATATCAAATACCTTTCTTTCTACCAACATATCACCAGTTGCGATCCTGTTGTGGCTAATGATACTTTGGCTTTTGTGACCTTAAACAGTACCAGTTCTTGTAATTGGCAATCAGGAGTTAATAGATTAGATGTTTTGGATATTAAGAATAAAGAATACCCTAAGCTATTAAGTTCTCAGGTTTTGAGCGGCCCCAAAGGGCTTGGCTTATACCAAAACTATGTTTTTGTTTGTAATAGTGGAGATGGAGTTGAAATCTATGATTATACCAATCCATATTCTTTAGTTTGGGCTGGAGGTATCAGTGGTATTGATGCTTATGATGTGATTATTAGAGAAGACAGAATGTTCTTGGTAGGGCAAGATGGGCTATTCCAATATGATATCAGTGATGTACATGATATTGATTTGATTAGCAATATACTATTTCAATAATTGGAGATAAATGGAACTATTTTATGGATTATTTAAGGTTTTATGACCTTCCATTCTTCTATTGAAATAGTATTATTGAGTACCTTTAGCCTTACAACATAAGCTCATGAAACGAATTGCGTTTTTAATATGTATTCTCTTTATTCCTGTAATTTTCTCTTATGCTCAAGAAGAAATTTGGGGCTATCATTCTCTTGCCGGAAGCGAAGGAGGAGGGATGATTTTTACTGTAGACCCTGAAAATAAAGAGGTGGAAACTATCCATCGCTTTGGGCATGGTTACATAGAATATGATGCGCCCACAAATCCAATTTTTTTTGAAAATGGAAATGGACTTTTATATGGTTCCATTGAGGAGCAATTATATTCATATAATCCATCCAGTCAAGAAATAATAGTCTTACTAGATTCCTTAGATTTTGGGAAATTAGTAGCCATTGATGAAGATTATATTTATGCTACCCGATTAGGTGATACTGTAGTTGATGTATTTGCTTATGATATTCAAAATAACACGCAAGAGTGGCTCCTAGCCATTCCTAAATCCCAAGGATATGAGCATAAAGGATACTGGACTAAACTTGATAATGGTAAATTCTATACTTTGACGAGATATGGTGGTCTTGAAGGTAGCGGAGCTTTGATTGAGATTGATGTGGAGAATGCAAGTTCGAGAAAATCCATTGATTTTGGAGAAGCCAAAAATCCAGAAGGAAGTTTAAAGGTTCACGCAAATGGTTTTACCTATGGAACTACTGTTAATGGAGGGGGAAATGGCGATGGCGTGGTTTTTAAATTAGATCCCAAAGGAGATAGTTATATCATTGAAGCTTCATTCAGTAATGAAACTGGACGAAAACCCAAAGGAGAAATGTTTAAGGCCAGTGATGGGAATTTTTATGGTGTTACGGCTTATGGTGGTGAGCATTCTGGGGGAACTATTTATAAATTTAACCCTTTAACATCAAGTATTCAAGCCTTATATCATATCTCTGCTTATTCATCGGAATTTTTAAATCACGAGTTTGATGGATATTTCACCCAATTAACAGATTATAAACTAATTGGTGTGCTGAAGAATAGAGATGAACAAGGTAAAGGAAAGATATTTAGCTTTAATCTTTTAACTAGAGTGTTAGAGGTATTAGTAGATTTTAATGATTTGGATGCGAGTATTCCTTATGGTAAAATTCATGCTTCCGAAGGTCGTTTCTTGGGCTTATTTCAGGGGTTTCAAAATCACCAGTGGGGAGGGATTTATAATTATGATCCTATTCATAAAGAAATAGATGTTTTGAAAATGTTTGGTAGAAATGAAAGCGCTATCGAAGGTCAAAATCCCAATTGGATGTGCCAAGGAGAGGATGGACATATTTATGGGATGACTGGATATGGAGGCAAAGAAAATAAAGGTATATTATTTCAGATTGATCAGAACAGTCATGAGTTTACCAAGAAACTGGATTTAGCAGAAATTGGCTTTGATATTAATCCTTATGCAAATGGTTTTAGTGTGGGAAGTGGTAAAATTATCGGGATTTCTACTGTAAGCACATCAAAAGAAACTAAAGATTCTAGAGGAGCTTTTGTATTCGAGTATGACTATATGCAGAATCGATTAAAGAAGATATATGATATCGATTTATTGTATTTTGGAAACTCTGAACCTAAGATGAACAGCAATGGCAATATTTATTTCAATCGTTTTTTTAATTTCTATGAATATAATTATTATAAAAATGAAATGATAGAATCTCAAGTGCCAGATTTGGAGTATGTAAGAGATTTGATAGAGTATTTACCCAATGTTTATGTGGGTAGCTGTAGTGATGGAGGTACTGCCACTGATGACTGGACTTATGGTATGCTATTTACATGGAATAAAGAAACCAATGAAGTCAATCGCATTTTTGATATGAATAGATTTTTTCCAACAAATTCAAACCCTGCCACTCCTCGAAACAACTTATTTTGTGCCAGTAATGGACTCGTCTATGGTGATTTTATGAGTAATGAAGTGAAAATCTCGTGGGAGGAACCTTATGCTTATGATATTCATAAAGATAGTTTATTGGATTCTTCACCTTTTTCCACTGAGATTAATAATTATACTAGAAATTCGGTAATTGAAGATTTCTCTAATCGTTATCTTATACAGAACAGACGAAGAAGTGGTACAGAGATAGGGGATATAGGAATATATGATGCTCATTTGGGAGATCAAGTTTTCATTATACTAGAAGAATCACCTTTTTATTATGAATATTGGGAAGATGATATAGAAGAAACCAATGCTCCATTTGATTTTATTTCAAGAGTAAATTTAATCAGAACAGAAGAAAAAGACGATAAATATTATTGGACAGGAGAAAAAGATACAGTCTGGTATAATGAGAGTAACTGGTATGGAAGTAAAACACCAGAATCTAAAGCCAATATAGTAATTACGCCTAGTGCTCCCCGATTTCCTTGGATAGATACTATTGTAGATATTGGTAGTTTGGAAATTATGGCAGAAACAAAACTTACGCTAAGCCCTCAAGGACAGTTGACATGTGAAAGCATTATTGATAAAGGAGATTTTCTCTTACTAGCCAATGATGAAAACAAAGCCTCATTTATTCTAGAAAATGGGGAGGAACAAAAAGGTGGATTTACTTATCAATACCAATCCAGTAAAGCACAAATAGATTGTATGGGATTACCCATTAAAGAAAGTACTTGGTTTCACTTGGATAGCATTACAGCCTTTGGCTATGAGGAGGGTGATGATGAATATTTTCTTCCTATTGAAGATTCTTCCTATTTATTTCAAGCCATGAATCCTTATATCTTAGACTTGGATAGTGGACAAGTCATCCATTTCAAAGGAGAATCTAATTGGGGAGATATGCATTATACTTTCCATGAAAATCGCTTCTATAGTTTGGCAAACCCATATCCCAGCTCTTTCAACTGGTCCCAACTCGATTTCACTCATCTTTCTCATCCTGCTCTTTATAGATTTAACATGGAGGAGGATCAATTTGAAACTTATATCGATGGTTTAGGAGATGCCCATCCTCTCATTCAACCTTTAGATGTGTTTTGGGTATATGCAGAGCAAAACGAGCAAATGGATTTCCTGAATGCCGATAGAATACATGCTTCTGGGTTTCAAGAAAACCTAAATATCCGCGACCATGTTTTGAAACTAAAAGTAGATAGTAAAAATGGCTCCGACTATACCTATATCAGTTTCAATCCAAGCTCTAGTCCTGATTTTGAATATGATAAAGATGCGCTGAAGATCATGCCTCATCGAAACAACCGTCCACAGATATTCACTTATGGCGGAGAAAAAGAATTGGGCATTAATCAGCTTCCAGATACCACCATGATGGACTTATCAGTAAAATGCCAATCAAATGGAACTTTTACCATCAGCATAGATAGCAATATGGGCTATGATTATCTCATACTTGAAGATTTAATTTGGAATAAAAGAATCAACCTCTTAGAGGAGTCTTATACCTTCGACTATTTCACCAGCGATGGAAATTATCCTTTCAAATTATATTTCACCGATTGGGTGTTACAGCCCGTGGAGGAAGGAGATATTGAGGTTTATTATTACCCAGAAAGTATAGTGGTCCGTAGCCGAAAGATGATCAAACAAGCCGATATTATTTTCTACGATCTAGCCGGAAAAGCAGTAATGACCTATACAGAAAATGACTTCTTCAAATTTGAAAAAGCCATTTCATTACCCACTGGGCATTATATTGTTCAAGTTCGCACGTATGATGTGGTGAAGAATACTAAAGTTTTGATTCGACGTTAAGATTTAATCAAAGTTTTCCAACCACTTCATGCGCTTCCCACTTCCCGCTTCCAGCTTCCAACTTCAGCTTCTCCCTTCCGACTTCATGCTTCCCACTCAGTCAATCTCCTGATTTAACCAAGATTCAATTTCTGAAACTCTACTGGTAAAGGTGATAATCTTTCCTTCAGTATCCAATAACATCATAAATGGAACACTCGTTATTCCATAGGTGGTGGCTACCTTTGAGCTGAAAGCATCCTCATCAATAAGTTGAAGATAGGTGAGCTGATCTGCCTCAATAGCTGATTGCCAGTTCTCAGTATTTTCATCTAAACAAACTCCCATGAACTGTACATTCTTATCCATATACTTGGTGTATAAGGCTTGCATTTTGGGGTTTTCTGTTCTACATATACTACACCATGCAGCCCAAAAATCCACTACTACATATTTCCCTCTTTGGTCTGACAGTTTATAGAAAGTTCCTGTCTCATCTGCTACACTAAAATCTGGGGCAATGGCACCAATTTTTACCGCTACTTCTGGAGTATCTGAATCCTCATCTTTTTTGCAGGCTTGGCTCGAAAATATCAAAGCAAAAGCCATAATCATTATGTTTATTTTTTTCATTATTTCTTGTTTTATCCTATTGGTCGTTCAAATGACGATATTCTTACTGAAAAAATCTAGTGTTTGGAATTTTTTTACATTTTTATAGCTTTAAGTCCACTCCGAAAAGCCTTTTTTAGCCACAATGGCTCAAAGACACAAAGATGCATGAAAATTAAAGCATTAATAGTAAGCCCTTTGTGTTTCTTGATAGCTTGGTATCTTAGTGGCAATATCATTTTATAGGGTTACCCATTTAGTTCACAAATAGTTGTATATGAGTATATTATTT
>NZ_JABKCA010000074.1 GCF_013166655.1 Lentimicrobium sp. L6 | reverse complement strand
GCTGCATTTTTTCTCTAAAATGCTCAGTATATAACGGTGCGAAACTTCAGTTAATTAATATAAATCTCTATTGTTATTGTTTTGGAGCATAATTGTCAAGTGTCTTAACCCCTCTACTTTTAAGCTTTTTAATCGCCCTCTCTTTCTTTTTGGGTGATTTCCCCAGAATCGATTCAGGCATTACATAGGTATCATATCCTAGTTCTTTTCCTGATATTAATGATTGATAAATAAATTCTTCAGCTAATAGACTAATCACCACAATTTCTTTGGCATTTTTTTAATTAAGGAAATAGATAACTCCTCAGTTGTGAAGGCATTGGATTTTTCTCTAGTTATGATATTCTAATCTATTATCAAATTCGTGTTTATTAGCTATGGTTGGTATACGAAAGCAAATCCAATATCTGTCATAGTAGAAGTTTCTTAGATAATTAACCTTAAAAAATGAATATTGATATTTATTTATATCGGAGAAATAAATTGTTTTTAATTCTTCTGGTAAGGAATTGTGAAATAAAATACACTACCACTATTTCCGGAGACCTCCTCAGTTTCACTATTTCCCCATATTTTTCCACCCAGCAGATTGACATAGGCTTTTGAGATGGCTAAGCCTAGGCCTGCTCCATCTTGTGCCATTTTATTGGCAATGTCAGCTTGTATAAACCTTTCGAAAACGGCCTCTTGTCGGTCTTTAGGTATACCTACTCCAGTGTCTTTTACATAAAATTCTAAGAAGTTTTCTTTTAAATGATAGCCAAATTCTATATTTCCTTCTTGAGTATACTTAATGGAGTTTTTCACCAGATTCGTTAGGATGGCATATAGTTTTTCAGTATCAGTTTTTATATTTACAGATGTGTTGGGGAGGGTATTATTTAGATTTAGTTTTAATCCTTTTTGTTCTACTTCTGTTTTAAAGAAATTATAGATATACTCGGTTTGCTCATTTATATTAGTGTCTTTAATAATAGCTTCCATTTGACCTGCTTCTATTTTAGAAATATCAACAATATCATTAATAATATTGAGCATTCTGTGCCCTGCTCTTTCAATGACTCCAATATAAGTCATTTGTTCCTCTCCAGTAAGATCGGGTTCTTTGAGAAGGTCTGAAAAGCCTAATATTCCATTCATTGGTGTTCTAATTTCATGGCTCATATTGGCCAAAAATGCTGATTTTAAACGATCGCTTTCTTCTGCCTTTTCTTTGGCTTTTAAAATTTCGTCTAAATATCTTACCCTTTCAATATATTGGCCTATATTATTAACAATAATTTCAAGTGTAGCAATTTCAGACGTTGAATAGGCATCTAGGTTATGATAATCTTGTACTACGATAACTCCAATAACGTCATTTTGATTACTCATTTTAATAGGGATTCCTAGCCAAATTGCCATTTTGTCGCCATAGCTTTTTACCCCATATTTTTCCCATATCAGTTTTTTTGATTCTTCTTTTATTAGTTTAGTTTTTCCTTCTCGTCTTACCCAGTCAGTGTATCCATTTTCAATATGGAAGTGCTCCTGTGGTTCGCAATCATCAATCTCATCTTTATAATAAGGAAAGGTATAAGTATTAGTTTTTTTATGATAAAAAGCCATAAAAAAATTTTCTGCACGAATAATGTTTTTAACCTTTGTGTGCACTTTATCTAAAAAAACATTTAAGGTTATAGTTTGATCAGAAATTTGAGATATTTCTAAAATCGTTTTATGTGCTTTCTCCAGTTGTTTTTGCTTAGAAACATCTTCTGATAGTTTTAAGAAATTTGTAATGTTTCCAGATTCATTAAACACAGGAGAGATAGTCACTGATTCCCAATAATTTTCACCATTTTTCTTTTGATTGTGAATATCTCCTCTCCAAATATCTCCAGAGTTGATGGTATCCCAAATTTCCTTCTCTTGTCTCTTGGTATGCCCTGAAGTTATGATGAATGTTTTAATAGTTTTAGCTTCTTTTAAGGTATAGCCTGTAAGTTTGGTAAATTGTGGATTTACATATTCGAGGAGCCCTTTCTTATCAGTAATAGCAATAATTGATGGGCTTTGCTCGATGGCAGTGGAGAGCTTTAGCAATTCTTCTTCATGGTTTTTTCTTTGGGTGATATCGCGCATGATACCTTCGTGATATAAGGTTTCAGTTTTTTCATCATAATTGAGCCAACCATGGTCTTCAACCCATATTTCAGAACCATCTTTCTTTTTCATACGATAGATTCCTCTTTGCTCTTGTTTTTCTTTGAGAACAACACTTTCTCTATCGGCTACTTTAAAGTATAGTTGAGTTTTGATATCTATGGACATCAGGTCATCTTTATTAAGGTAGCCTAACATATCAACCAAAGCTTGATTCACTTCAACAAACTTACCGTCTTTTGTGCTCTTGTAAACCCCATCGGGCATAACTTCCACTAAATTTCTATAAACAGCTTCACTTTCTTTAATAGCCTCTTCAGAAGTTTTACGATGTGTAATGTCTTGGCAAAACCCTATGGCAGAAACCGCATTATTATTTTCATCAAATTCTATATCACACTTCTCACGGACCCATTTCACCTCTCCGTTGTTTATTATTCTGTGCTCTATGTCGTAGGATTTTCCTTTTAATGCTGCACCCCATTCTGTGTCAACATATATTCTATCATCTGGATGCACGCAATTAATAAATGTTTCATAATTTAAAGGAGTTCCGGCAGGAATACCAAAGGTGTCGTAGTTTTGTGCAGTCCACTTTAGAGTATTTTTCTTAAGGTCTAATTCCCAAGTTCCAATTTTACCAATACTTTGAGCTTTAGTTAGAAATAGTTGCTGTTCTAGTAATTTATCTTGAGCTGCTTTATAATCACTAATATCAATATGTGTTCCAATGAACCTGATGGGTTTGTTAAACCTGTCTCTATTGGTTATTTTCCCTTTTGACCTTATCCATTTATAACTACCATCTTTACATAATAATCTATGTTCATTTAAATACTCTGGCTTATCTCCATCAATATGTCTTTGTATATCTTTGTATGCCTGTTTTTTATCATGAGGATGGACAAGTTTATCCCAGAAATCAAACTTATGAGGCACTTCATCACTTTTATATCCTAACATGTTTTTCCACTGCTCGGAAAAGTAGACTTCGTTGGTTTGCATATTCCAGTCCCATAAACCATCGCCATTGCCTTCAATAGCAAACTGCCAGCGCTGCTCACTTTTTTTCAATTCTTTGCTTAATTCAAGCTGCTCCATTCTTTGTTTGGTCATTTCTGAAATGACTTTGGTCATATTGAGCAAGAAATCCATTACATTCCTTACCTGTTTTTTATTTACAATGGGAACTTGTTCTAAAGATTTTATATAGGCTTTTTCATCAAAGTCATATGTTTGGGCTTGATTGATAAAGAATTCCATATTTGGTTTTTCATAAAAAAACTGACCAGTAAATATGTTTGCAATATGTATGCCCTGAATCTTTAAAGGTACTGCAACATCTATAAGTCCATTTAAACATTGATAGCTATGATATTCTTCACCAGAGGCTAATTTGTTTGCAATTCGCGTATCACTGATTTCGCATTTATGTGCTGTTTCTTTATTTGTTCTGTGAAAACGCACACAAATATTTCGCCAACCAGATTGACATAAGATGTTCCCATCCAAATCAAGTATAGCAGTAACAAACCCCGTAGTTTTATTAAATCCATCGAGTAATAAACTTACCTGTTTGAAGTCTATGAAGTCTAATAATTTATTTTTTGCCATTGAATTGCAAATAAAAATTGTTCTTTTGTGTGAAGTTACGAAAAAAATTGAAATATGGTAAATAAATTCCTTTGGTTCTAGGCTGAATTCGTTTGAACTGAATTAGATCAATTTGTTTTCCACTTGTTCTTAGATCTATTTAAATCCCTATTTTTGCTTTAAGAAATATTCCATGCGAAAACTAGAAAATATAAGAATCTCAACCGCTATAGTCATTTTTCTCCTAGGTGGTGTAATTGTTTCAGCTCAAGGAATTATAGGTTTTGATACCACAAAAAAGATAATTTCGTCCAGTCTGATGAGTGAGGAGATTGATGCTGATACTTTGGCTATTGAGGAATCAAGCCCCTTAGATATTTCTAATGACAGAGGACTCTATTTGTTGGCGCCTGATGGTAATATGCAATTGCGTATTCTAGGCTCTATTCGATTTTCTACATTTTATGACATGGTTGAAATGCCTGTGAAAAACTCTTTTAGTACCTATTATATTCCAACCGGGGAGAATAATATAAGACAACCCAATTATTATAATACATTAAACGAATCCAGAATTGGCTTTGAGGTCAAAAGGAAAGTAGGTAAACGAGTTATTTTTGGTAGATTAGAAATGGATTTCAATGGTAATAATGGCCAATTTAGAATTAGACATGCTTATGGACAGATAGGGAACTTATTATTTGGTCAAACCTGGTCTTTATTTAGTAATGTTTCCTCCATGCCAGCTACTGTGGATGGAAATGGGCCAACAGGGAGTGTGATTTTAAGAAACCCTCAAATAAGATATTCCACACGTGTAAATTCTAACATGGAATTTGCAGCCGCTTTGGAGTATTCTATTCCTGATTTAAGTACTCAAGATTACGATACCTTAGAATTAGAAACTATTCAGCTGGTGCCTGATTTAACAGGAAGGATAAAACGCAACGGTGACTTTGGAGATATTCAATTGTCAGTTGTTGTGAATACGATATCAATAAAGGACCCAACATATAATGTGACTAATTTGTTTGGCTTTGGTAGTTCCTTATCTGGCGTTTTTAACTTGCCCGAGGGTCAGAATATCAAATACCAAGCTACATACGGAAAGTCTATTTCACATTTTATTACTACTTTCTCTGGAACTGGTAATGATGCTGTTTTTAGTCCAAGTATAGGTAGATATGAAAGCCTTTATTCTTTTGGAGGATTTCTTTCCTATGGATTCGATTATAACGAGAGAATTACTTCCAGTGTTTCTTTAGGCTATGCTAATATTTTCAATAAAGAATATCAAGCAAATAAAGCCTATAAAAATAGTCTCAGTTTATCCTTTGATGCTTTTTGGGAAATTATTCGGGGAGCAAGGGTAGGTTTTGAATATGCTTATGGTCGGAAATGGAATTTAGATAATACTTCAGGAAGAGCAAGTCGCTTCTGGATGCTTTTCTATTATGATTTTTAGAAATTATTGATGTATTTCTTCTCGTAAGATTGATAATTATTCGTATTATTATTCTCTCAATTAATAATCCAAAAAAACCAATATGGATCCCATGCAAAAACAAACAAAATCAATCCCTAATATTGTTCTCTTTGCCGCATTTATAATAGTAGTTGGTGGAATGATTTATGCGGAATCTATTATCACCCAATTTTTGATGGCATTCTTTGTTTCAATCGTTTTTGCTCAACCCATTATTTGGTTAAAGAGAAAAAAAGTCCCCCAAAGTTTGGCTATTCCCATGGTCTTTTTATTGATTATTGTGGTATTTGTTGGTTTCGGAGAGCTTATTAGTAATTCTCTTTCATCCTTCTCAAAAAATGCACCCTTATATGAGCAAAATCTCACCGAAATGGGAGTCGCTGTTATGGAGTTCATGAAAGGTTATGGAGTCAATTTGTCCATGGGTAAATTAACCAATATTTTTGATCCTTCAAAAGTGATGAATCTGACTGCGGGGTTTTTAGGTCAATTGGGTGGTTTTATGGGGAATGCTTTCACCATTGTTTTTTTAGTCTTATTTTTATTATTTGAATTAGATAGTTTCTCCATAAAATCAAAGGCCATAGCCATTAATACTAATGTTTCGATTTCTTACTTTAATACTATTGGAAATAGCATTAGGAATTATTTATCCATTAAAACCATAACTAGTTTGTTAACGGGTGCCATGGTATGGATATCATTAGCCATTCTTGGCCTTGACTATGCCATCATTTGGGCATTAATTGCTTTTCTGCTGAATTATATTCCTAATATTGGTTCCATAATAGCCGCAGTACCTGCTGTTTTATTCGCCTTAATTCAATTGGGATTTATAGGTGGGATCTGGACTTCTGTAATTTTTGTTGCTGCCAATACGATAGTAGGAAATGTAGTAGAACCTAAGATGATGGGTAAGGGAATGGGGCTATCTACTTTTATCGTTTTTGCCTCCTTATTATTCTGGGGATTTATTTTCGGAACTGTAGGTATGTTCCTCTCGGTACCATTAACTATGACCATAAAAATTATGATGGAACAAAGTTCTAGAACCAAGTGGATAGCTGTAATTCTTGGAACGGAAGAAGATGCAAAACAGGTGATTGAAGGAGGACAAGCGGGTGAAGAATCGTAAGACAATGTAAAGAATTGTAATAAATTGTAAAGTATTGGAAGTCTAGTACATATTCTTTGCGACTTCGCGGCTTTACTTGAGATAGGTTATTTTACCAGCTTAACTTTGAACCTAAGCTACAAGCAAAACAATTTTAAAATCAAAAAATGATTCAACAAGTAGAAATAGAATTGCGCCCCAGAGCAAGAGGATTCCATTTGATTACAACAGATATTGAAAGGGAAATCAGATTGCCAAAAAATGGTATATTGAATTTGTTCTTAAAACATACATCTGCAGGCTTAACTATTAATGAAAATGCCGATCCTAGTGTCAGAGTCGATTTTGAAACTGTTTTCAATAAAATGGTTCCTGAAGACGACCCCGATTATGTTCATATTTTTGAGGGAGCGGATGATATGCCTGCACATATTAAGAGTAGTTTGGTGGGTGTTTCTTTAAATATCCCCATTCACAATTCTCGTTTGGCTTTAGGTATTTGGCAGGGAATTTATCTTTGTGAATTTCGAGATCAGGGTGGTCCTCGTAAGATTTTGGCTACTATTTATTCTTAGGTTTAATGATAGAATGTAGAAATGGTAGGATGAGGGAAATGGAAAAATAAACAAATCGACTTAAAGGATTCAAGAAATCAATTATTGTTTCATTCGTTCATTGATTGGAATGCTCAAGCTATTAAATCATTGTATCGCTAAATCATTTATTTTCTACCCTTTGAACACCTGCTTTTGCCTTTGCCCTAATTCCTCTTCTATATTCTGAAAAATCCAATTCTAGGCATTGCTCATAATAATCCTCCGCTCTTTTGAACTCTTCTAGTTCCTCGGCCATTTCTCCCATTTTTAAAGCGGCATTAGCAGCGAAATATCTTTCACTGTTTTTACCTTCTTCTAATGCCAATACATAGGCTTTAAAAGCTTCAGGGAAACTTCCCATTTCGTGATAAACTCTAGCTTTTCTATAATGATATTCTAGTAATTGATCTTTACTTAAAAGATAGATATTGACCTTGTCCAACTCCTTTAAAGCGCCTTTATAATAATGTCCATCGAATTGTAATCGACAGCGAAGTAATTGGAGGTGGGGTAAATCCTTTTCTTGTGCTGTTTTGGCTTCTTTCTGGGCAGACTTATCTGAATCTAACAGGCTAGCGCCTTCCGTTATCAGACTCCTCATATGAGCATAATATGCTGCAGTATCGCCTTGTATAAATCTACTCCATGCTAAACGTTGATAAGCTGTTTTTTTATAATTTTTACCCGGATAACTTTCAATATATTCAATCAATACAGAATCGGATTTGGGATTAAGTTGATAGAGATAAGCTTGGCCCAAAAGAAAGCTAGGATAATAGAATCGAGTTTCTAAAACTTCTGGCGGGTTTAATAAATGGGCTATTGCTTGGTCGTTATCTTTCTTTAGCAAAACCACAGCCATAGAAAAATGTAGGAGGGGACTGTTTTGAGCAAAGCTGGCATAAGGTTTCGTGTAATAGTAATTTAGTAACTCGGTAATACGAGTGGTGTCAGATTGTAGATTGAGTCGGGCGAAAGTATAATAGAATAAGGCTTCTTGACTAAAAATATGGTTGGGTTTGCTTTCGATTTGCTTTTTGATTTCTGCCAGACCTTGGTCAATGGTTCCATATAAACCAAGCATTTCCATGGCCCATTGGTATTGGTCGGGAACTACGCCAATCATGGCATGTAAAATGCCAATCCCCATATTATCGGCTAAAAATTCTGGATAAAGTTTCTTATTTTCTTCTAGCAGATGATAAGCGCTATTGATTTCTGTAGCAGCAATAAAATACTCGTCGAACAAAACCCGCGAAAATGCCCACTGCAACTTGATTTGCGCTTGTCCCGATAAAAACCAGGGACTCTCCTTAGGACCTTTTTTCCAAAGACTCAATCTTCTCTTTTTCTCATCGGAGAGCTCCTCAAATAGTTTTTGATCCTCCTCTAAAACGATTTTT
The DNA here is from genome assembly GCF_013166655.1 of Lentimicrobium sp. L6. NCBI lineage: Bacteria > Pseudomonadati > Bacteroidota > Bacteroidia > Bacteroidales > Lentimicrobiaceae > Lentimicrobium > Lentimicrobium sp. L6. The sequence continues at coordinate 17,075 of NZ_JABKCA010000074.1, read as the reverse complement.
AAAAAATCCTGATAATTAGAAAGCAGAACAGGAATGAGGTTATTGGGCTTAGCTTTTACTTCTTTATCTATATAAAATTCGGCGCTGTCCAATTGCAGAAACAAGAGCTTTTCATAAGCCTTTTCGCAATTTTTATTAAAATCATAATGATATTCTTGTGAAAAGGAATGGTTCCACAAAAGCAAAAAGAAAACAAATGATATCAGCTTTTTGATCATCTATTGTGCTTCCTTTGTTTCTAATAAACCATCAGCGTTCATCATTTTTTTAATCTCTTTAAGTGTTGAGTTTATATTGCTGATACTAAAATAGACACTGTCGCCATAAACTAAAACTGGATAACCTACTCCTGCTTTTTTTTGCCTCGGTTTTTTATTGATGTATTGATACATCATAGGTCTGTTTTCTTTTACCGCATATTTAGTAAAAGGCATATCGTGTGTTTCAAAATAATTCTGAGCTACGGAACACTTTCCGCAGCCATCATTGGAGAAGAATAAGAGCTCTTTCTTGGCTTCTGAGGATGTTTTAGGTTTTATATCTTGAGAATAAACACTCACTCCAAGAAAGAGGATGAAAACAATAAAATAAGCTTTCATGATTATTGATTTGGGTCTTCTTTTTTAATAATCTTAGGCAATACAGCGGCTATGGGATGGAGAATACTAGCACCAAGATTTTTTGAACGCTCTGGGCTCCATCCGAATATTGGATCTGGATAATCCGCATTATCCTTAAATGGCATTTCTAGGGTTAAAGAAAGACATTTGAATTTTTCTCCAATGGCTTTTGAGCAAATATTTAAATTGGCTTGGCCAGGATCATTAATAGGGTAGGCATGTTCATCTTGGAAGTCTGGGTTAGTAGTCATCCAAGTTTCTTTAAAAGTATCTAATTGCTCTTTCAAATAGGCATCGAAACTAGGGATTCCTTCAATAGAAGAAATGAAATTATAAGGCAATCCTTCATCGCCATGAATATCGAGCATTAAATCAACCCCAGTCCACTCCATATTTTGAAGAATATGATATACCTCGGGCATGGTTACTGGATCTGGATTTCCCCATGCTCTATTTAGGTTTTCTCCCGCTGCATTGGCTCTTAAATTTCCAGCAATGCTACCATCAGGATTCACATTGGGGATGATATAAAAAACAGCTTCATCTAATAGCTGACGCACCAAGGCATCATTAGAATCTAGCATTCGCTCCATGAATCCTTCAACAAACCATTCTGCCATACTTTCGCCAGGATGTTGGCGAGCAATCATCCAAACTTTCTTTTTGGTTTCATCGGTATCATCTCCCAATACAATCATGTCGATATCTCTACCTTCCACCGTTTTTCCAATATGCTCCACAAAAGCATAAGGCATCATTTGAACAGAACTAACCAAATTCAAATGCTGGTCGTGAGTATAAGGAGCAAAATACGCCACAAACATGCTGTTGAACTCAGGCATAAACTCAATGGTCAGCTTTTTTCCATCGTAAGAAGTAGGAACTCTAAACCAAGTGATTCTATCATAAGAAACCACAGCTTGGTAATCTTCCCACCCTTCTGGATAGCTAGCTTCAGACGCATTAAGGATGTCTATTTTTAAATCCATGCCCTGAACTTCTTGAATTCTGAAATAGAACCATTGCATAAATTCAGCATTGGTATCTTTTCTTAAGTTCAATTGAATATTTTGAGGGTTTTGAGCTTCTATAACTTCTATGCTTCCACTATCAAAAGCAGAACTGATCTTTATAAGTGACATGTGAATTGTTTTGTTTAATGCAAATATAGAAGAATTAGAACAGAGCGCCTACAATTGAAAATGAAATTTGCGCTGATCTCTACAATGTTTTCGTATTGTAGAGACAAATATTATACAAGTGGATTGGATTTCCAGCCATCGATACTGAACTCCACCAATTCTTTAATTCCAGAATTTTTCAAAGTTTCAATAACAGAATCGTAGGCGCCATTGAGTTCGTCGGGATGATGCGCATCGGAGCTAAGTAATATGGGGATAGCCATCTTTTGGGCTTTTAAAGCAACCTCAGGAGATGGGAATAACTCTTGACAACGGCCTTTGTATATCCCTCTGGTATTGACTTCCAAAATGGAACCCTGACGTTTCATGCTCGTTAAACAAGCTTCTACTAAATCTTGATACCATTTGTCTTTAGTACTAAAAAGGCGCTCTTTGTTGTGCATCTTAATCTTATCCAAATGGCCCACCACTTCAGGCTTATGCTCCTCTATCATTTCTATGTTTTGCTCGTAGAAACATGTAACTCCTTTTTTGATATCGCCATCAAATATATCTGCCAATCCTTTGTCCCAAATTTGTTGATCTCCACCATCAATAAACCATGTTAAATCTTTAGTTTTATGATAAACCAAGTGAATGCTACCAATGATATAATCCATTTTGGCTTTTTGGCGAAAGAAATCGAAGTCATAGGATTTTCCAGGGATGAAATCGGCTTCTAAAGAAGTGAAGATATGGAGCTTATCTTTATATGTTTCTTTCATTAACTCCACCTGCTGAAAGTATTCCTCAAGCTTTTCTATAGGAATAGAAAATGAGTTGTCAAATTTAACGGGAGCATGATCTGAAAATCCTAAAGAATGAAATCCAAGTTCAATAGCTTTTTCGCAATAGGCTTTCATTTCGGCTTTACCGTCAGAATATATGCTGTGGGTATGGAAATTGGAATATATCATGCTTTTTTATTTTTTTGCAAAGATAAGTCAATCAAGCTAAATTTTAGGTGAACATTGTCTTAAAAAATCGGAATGTGATGACTGTTTTTGTTTAAGAATAAATCCCCCCATATCAATTGACTGCTTAAAGAATCAAATTACTATCTTTGCCAAAAATCACTAAATGATTAAACTTTCAGTTCTTATCATTACTTTTAATGAGGAGCGAAATATAGGTGCTTGCATTGAATCGGCTAAAGAAGTAGCGGATGAGATTGTCGTGTTGGACAGTTTTTCCACTGACCAAACGGAGGCTATTTGTAACTCCCATCAAGTGAGATTTGTTCAACATGCTTTTGATGGCTATGTGGAACAGAAGAATAATGTATTAAAAGAAGCCAAGTACGATTGGGTTTTGTCTTTAGATGCCGATGAAAGAGTGGATGAACAATTGAGGAAATCCATCCTGGAGGTCAAAGAAAACCCTAAATTCGATGCTTATAAATTTAATCGATTATCATTTTATAATGGAAGATGGATCAAACATTCAGGATGGTACCCCGATGTGAAAATCAGACTTTGGAATAAGGATTTGGGACAGTGGGGAGGTCGGAATCCTCATGATGAGTTGATATTGAAGCCGAATAGTAAAGTGAAGCATTTAAAAGGCGATTTATTACATTATTCTTTTTATTCCTTGGAAGATCATATGGCCCAAACCAACAAGTTTTCTAGTATAGCCGCACAAACCCTTTTTGAGGAGGGTAAAAAAATAAATGCTCTGAAATTATATTTCTCACCTTTCATTAAATTTTGTAGAGACTATGTTAAGAATATGGGTTTCCTTGATGGTTGGGAAGGCTTAACCATTTGTAGGATAAATGCCTTAGGTACCTATTTAAAATATGCCAAGCTGAAAGAGCTTTATAGAAAAGATAAATTAAGTAAGCTTAACAAATAAGGTTTTTAAGCCTCAATAATAAAATGCAATTTTGTAAATAAATTTTCCTGATTATGATACTTGACTTTATTACTTGGACTGTCGACCCAGAAATTTTTGACTTAGGATTTATTGCCCCACGCTGGTATGGATTATTATTTGCCTCTGGTTTTTTCTTCGGATATATTATTATGCTCAAATTCTTTAAGAAAGAAGGCGTAGAAGAAAAAATATTGGACACTTTGACTACCTATATGTTGGTGGCTACTGTGGTTGGTGCGAGATTGGGTCATGTTATTTTCTACGATTGGGCTTATTATAGCAAGCACTTAATCGAAATTCTATACGTGTGGCAGGGTGGTTTAGCTAGTCATGGTGCTGCGGTCGGAATTCTTATCGCTATTTATATCTTCTCCAAAAAGGAAAAGCGAGGATATCTCTGGACCATGGATAGGATTGTGATAGTTACGGCTTTGGCAGCGGTCGCCATAAGAACGGGGAATTTAATGAATTCTGAAATCTATGGGCACGTAACAGATTTACCATGGGGTTTTATCTTTGTTAGAGATGGACAAACTGATCCACGTCATCCTACTCAAATTTATGAGGCTTTAAGTTATTTAGCCATATTCATTTTCCTTATTAAATATTACTATAAGAAAGACGGAAAAACTGCCGATGGTTATTTATTGGGAATGTTCCTGATATTAGTATTTGGGATGAGATTTTTTATCGAGTTCTTAAAAGTGAATCAAGTTGATTTTGAGGAGGGTATGACCTTAAATATGGGCCAAATATTGAGTATTCCTCTTGTAATTGGAGGTGTATATTTAGTCTATAATAGTCGGAATAAAGCTTAGCTTTTTATTGCTAAACTCAATTACATCTGGCATAAATAATCTGAAATCTTTTTCCAATTCTTCATAATGAACTTTTAGCTTTTGTACAGCAATATCCATGTGCCCTTTTTCGCTTGTTCTTCTATGCATTCCCAGAAAAACTTGATGAAGTGGTTCAAAGTGACCATAGGTTCCTAACCAATTTCTCAGTATCATAAATGGAGCGATCCTCTGAGCTCTAGCAGGTAGTAGTCTGTATTTTTTAATCATTAAAATATAGATATCATTCACTGTTTTTTGTAATTCGATATCAGAAAATTCAGACCAATATTTTGCCAAAAAATGATCGTAATAGATATCGGCAACGATACCCGCATAACGATTAAAATAAGGTTTAATGATTTCGCAAGAGTGTTTAAAGTCCAAATGCGCATCAGTAAACTCATCAATAGAACGATGTAGAATCAATCCAGTACGAATGTCTTTGGGATAATTTTCATAAGCATTTCCCTTCACCATATCACCAATTAGATTACCTAAGGCAATTTCTTTATTATTACCCGAAAGGTATATATGTGCTAGAAAATTCATTGGGCAAAAGTATGATTATTTGTTTGGCTTTCATAAACCCTACTCAGCACCCAGCACCCAGCACCTAGGACACAGATGATACGGATATAGCGGATTAGCACTGATTAAAGAATGAAATGCCACCTCTCCACCTCCCCAACTTTCCAGTTCGCCAACTCTTTAATCTCCCATTCCCCAAGTCTTCGAGTTCCCTAGCACCCAGTCACCATCACCCAAAATCATTATTCTTAATTCAAAAACCTACATTTCTTTTTGTTACCTTTATCCTCTTTTATCGTCCAAACTGAAAAGACATCCTCATGATATATTTGAAGCTGATTCGCGAAAGTTATTTGTTTGCTGTTAGAGAGCTGGTAGTCAATAAAACACGTACCTTTTTATCCTTATTGGGGATTACCATTGGTATATTTGCTATCATCTCAGTATTCACTGTTTTTGATTCTTTAGAGAAACAATTGCGAGATAGTGTGAGTGCTTTGGGTAGTAATGTGCTTTTTGTTCAGAAATGGCCTTGGATGACTGATGGGAATGCACCTTGGTGGAAATATATGAATCGTCCTCAACCTTCTTTAGAAGATTTAAAAATCGTTGAAAAGAGAAGTAATCTTACCGAAGCGGTGGCTTTTTCTGTTTATAAGAGAAAAACCATCAAGAATGGTAATAATCTGATGGAAAATATGCAGATTCAAGGAATAACCTACGATCACAATAAAGTGATGTCGGTTGATATTGGTATTGGGCGGTATTTTACTCGTTCCGAAAGTATTAATGGGAGGCAAGTTGCTTTAATAGGTAGTGAAATTGCAGACAATCTATTTCCAAATGAGGATGCAGAAGGGAAGACCTTTAAAATTGGAGGAATGAAAACCTATGTGATAGGGGTAATGGAAAAAAAGGGGGAGGATAGTTTTGGTAATTCTCCTGATAAACAGGTTTTTATCCCTGTGAATTATATGAAATCCTTTGTGGATTTGCGATACAGTGGAAATGCACTGATGGTGAAGGGAAAGCCTAATATTACCAATGAAGAATTGAGAAGTGAAATTACTGGTATACTGAGAGCGGCGCATAGAATAAAACCTGGTGCCGATGATGATTTTGCTATTAATGAAACTTCTGTGATTTCTAATCAGTTCGATCAGTTTTTTGGTATGTTAGCTGGTTTAGGATGGGTAATTGGAGGCTTCTCACTTTTAGTAGGTGGTTTTGGAATTGCCAATATCATGTTTGTATCGGTGAAAGAAAGAACCAATATCATAGGTATTCAAAAATCATTGGGGGCAAAACGGTATTTTATTCTTACTCAATTTTTATTTGAAGCAGTTTTCTTAAGCGTCTTAGGGGGGCTTTTTGGTTTGTTCTTTGTATTTATTCTTGGAATGGTGGCCACCTTTGGTTTCGATTGGGAATTGATGCTCAACGAAGGGAATATTATATTGGGTATTTCTGTTTCTTCTATCATTGGATTGATTAGCGGTTTGTGGCCAGCGCTTAAAGCCAGTAAGTTAGATCCCGTTGTAGCTATGCGTAGCCTATAATCAGACTTGATATTTATGAAGCAGATAAAAAATATTCTAGAAACAGAAAAATATATTCGTGGTATTCTGGAAGGTGAGGGTAGTGGTCACGATTGGTGGCATATTCACCGAGTAAGAAATAATGCCATGAATATTGCAAAGGCATATGAGGTGGATATTTTTATTGTAGAAATGGCTGCTTTGTTACATGATATTGCCGACCATAAACTTAATGGAGGTGATGAAGAAATTGGTCCTAGAATGGCAGGGGAGTGGCTGGATAAGAACGAGGTAGGTGAGTCGGAAAAGAATCACATTTTGCTCATTATGCAAGAAGTTTCTTTTAGTAAAGGAAAAGTACCAGCTACTTTGGAAGGAAAAATAGTTCAGGATGCCGATAGGCTTGATGCCATTGGTGCCATAGGTATTGCCAGAACTTTTGCCTTTGGAGGCTTTAAAAAACGCGAAATCTATAATCCCGAAATACAGCCCATAAAATATGCAAGTCTAGAGGATTATAAGAAGAATACCAATCCAACGCTCAATCATTTTTACGAAAAATTGTTGCTGCTAAAAGATATGATGAACACGGAGGAGGCTAAGAAAATAGCTCAGCAGCGACATGATTTTATGGAGACATATTTAGAACAATTTTATGCAGAGTGGGAGGGAGAATTATAGTTCTGATGAGCCTGCAATTCTAGTTAACACCTTAACTTCTCAAGAAATCTATTATTTTTGCTGCATGACAAAACTTAGTTCGAATACTCTTTTAGCAGACTCCTCTACCAGAGGTTTGTTATATATGATGATTGCCGTATTGTTGTTATCATCACCCATATTATTCCTGCCTAAAGAGCAAGCTACATTTTGGATCAATGGTTTGAATACTCCTTTTTTAGATTTATTTTTTAAATACATCACCCATCTTGGGGATGGTTTGGTATTCATTCCGGTCTTTATATTTCTCCTATTTAGAAGTTATGTGAAAGCCGGATTTTTCGCATTCTTCGTTATTCTTGAAGCTCTTATAGTTCAATTGGTATTGAAAAAGGGAGTTTTCGCCCATCTAGATCGCCCCATGGCCTATATTCAAGATTTTGATTTATTACATCAAGTAACTGGCGTTCATTTACATGGTCTCCATACGTTTCCTTCCGGTCATACTCAGAGTGTATTTCTAGTTGCATTCTTCTTAGTATGGGCATTAAAAAAAGGTCCAGCCATCAATCTTCTCATTCTTTCCATAGCTGTCTTAACAGGCCTGTCGAGAGTCTATATCCTCCAGCATTTTCTAATAGATGTGTGGTTTGGAGCACTCATAGGTTTCGGGCTTCCTTTTATTACTATCTATTTATTGCAATGGTTTGGGAAGTTTCCTTCTTCGGAAAAACGATTGATTTTTTGGAAAGAAGTAATGAACGGTAAGTGTTGACGTTCAGGAATTATTTACAACCCAATATGATTACAAATATAATCACGCAGAGGCGCAGAGGCGAAAAGAGTTTGGAGTTATGCTATAAGGTATTACCTAACCCATTAATTAATCATTCTCTCATTCTTTCATTGAATTATTCTTTGTTCCCTTAAACCACCACCCGATGCACTCCAATCTTATAGGGCTGATCTATTAACTCAATAATACGCATATAATCCTCCTCATTTTTTACGAAGTCCACATTATTGGTATCCAAAATTAGGATTCTCATATTCTGCTGCTGACGAATAAACTCAAAATATCCCGACTGAATTTTCTCTAAATATTCATCCTCAATATTTTGCTCATAATCTCGGCCTCTTTCCTTAATATTGGCTTGTAATCTATCAACAGACACATAGAGGTAAACCAATAAGTCAGGCTTTGGAATGGAGGAGTTGATGATATGAAATAAACGCGAATACAATCCGAAAACATCATCTTGTAAGGTCTTTTGAGCAAAGATGAGTGATTTATTGATGAAGTAATCGGAAACAGTGAAGTTTTTAAATAAATCTTGCTTTGAGAGTTGATCGGTGAGTTGCTGGTAGCGCTCTGCTAAAAATGACAATTCTAGAGGAAAAGCGTATTTATCAGCTTCTTTATAAAACTTAGGTAAGAATGGATTATCAGCAAATCCTTCTAATATGATTTTAGCATTATAATCTTCAGAAATCATAGTGGCCAAAGAGGTTTTCCCTGCGCCAATAGTTCCTTCTATGGCTATGTAATTATATGTATTCATTTATCTTTTTTACCTCTGATTGGTCTTTGCATGTACTCAATAATTCACTCATGCTTTTTAATTCTTGTGGATGAATATGTTGCTCCATGATTTCATTTAATGGAATGAGCACAAACTTCCTTTCTTGTATGCTCACATGTGGTATTTGCAGTCTTTCGTCATGGTATATGAGCCCATTATAAAACAAGAGATCAATATCTATACATCTGGCACTATAATTTCCATTCTTGCTTTTTTCTTTTCTTCCTATATCAAATTCAATACCTTGAGTGATGTTTAAACAATCTGTTGGGCTATACTCTGTTTCTAAAACTAAAGCCATATTATAAAAATCCTCCGAATCAAAACCCCAAGCAGCAGTTTCATATATTGAAGATTTTTTAATGACTTTACCCAATTTTTTTGATAATAGATCTATGGTTTTCTGAAGGTAAAATAATCTATCTCCCACATTTCCACCTATTAATAAAGTTAGCTTGTTTTTCATCACTCGAAAGCAAATTTAGAAATTAGAGCTTAGGATTTTATAAAGAATTATAAATATTTATTAACGAGGAATTGGAAGGCCGTACTTTTAGAGTTGAGGAGTCCTTGCCAGATTAATTCTTTTTATGATTTAGTGAAGATTCTCTGTTTCCAAGTCACGGATTGCATAGAAATAGCGAAATTGGAAGAGTCTTTCTAAGAGGTTTTCTAACTTTTGATCATATTGAGGGTCGGTGGCCCATTTTCCCTGAAGGGCATAGATGGTAGTAGCAGAGCCTCTTTTTACAAATCGGAATCTTTTATCTACACTCTTGTGATTTATGTTTTCGATGCTGGCATAGGCTTTTAAATGCTGAATATGCGCTCTGATTCCTGTTCTGACATCAGGAAAATACTCCCCTGCTTCACGATTCCCTGTGGCACCTAAACCGCAAAAATTATTTTGATGACTTTTTACATCGCCCCCATATTTTAAAAAACCAGTTTCTAATATCATCTGACAGAATGCAATATCATGATTCACTCCTTCAGCTATACTTTCTTCCACATAAATTTTAGCCATCTGATTTGCTTGGTCAGATTTTATTTTTGGGTTATAGAACTGCAGCATAGCAGATAAATGATCTATTTCACTTTTACCTTGATCCATAATAAAAACCGAATAGTAATTATTTGGGGTAAAGCCCATGTTTTCCGGCCTAAATGGCGGATTTGCAATGGCTATCATCATAAGCATCATGCCTATAGTTATGGATATGATTTTTTGTAACTTCATTAAGTATTCGTCGTCATACAAATATCAAATATTCAAGATGGAATAACAGTATTAAGCTTTGGTTTCTATTCACAGCGAATTGTTGAAACTGGATAGCATGTCGAGCCTAAAAAACCTGTATATTCGCATAAACAAAAAATAATAAAATGGGACAGTTTTTTAAATTTACATTGGCTTCCGTATTGGGAGTAATTTTAGCCATCTTCCTTTCTATTTTTATATTGATTGGAATGATGACCGCTGCGATTTCGGCAGGTGATGAAGAAACCGTAGTAGAAGAGAATAGTATTTTAAGGATAAAGTTGAATTATCCTCTTAACGATCGTTCGGTGAATGATCCTACTTCAATAATGAATCTCTCAGACTTTGGAAAAGAGAATCCTGGTTTGAATGAGATTATTAAAAGTATTGAAAAAGGAGCTGAAGATCCAAATATTAAAGGTATTTATCTAAACGCACCTGATGTTAGTGGAGGTCCTGCCCAATTAGAGGAAATTAGAAAAGCCTTATTAAAATTTAAAGAGTCTGGGAAATTTATAGTGGCTTATGCTACTGGTTACGGTCAAGGAGCTTATTATTTGGCTTCCGTTGCCGATGAAGTTTATCTTCATCCTGAGGGGATGATTCTTTTTAAAGGATTTGCTTCCGAGATGATGTTCTATAAAGGCTTATTTGAGAAATTAGATGTGGAAATGCAAATCATTCGTCATGGCAAGTTTAAAGCGGCTGTTGAGCCCTTTATGTTAGATAAGATGAGTGAGTCGAATCGCGAGCAAAACACTGCCTTATTAACTTCTCTATGGTCAAATATTTTAAATGAAATATCGGCCTCTAGAAATATCAGTATTGAAAAATTGAATGAAGCTGCTGACCAATTAAGCCTCGATAACCCTAAGAAAGCTTTAGAATTGAAATTTATCGATGGAATAAAGTATCCAGATGAAATTTCAGCTCTTTTAAAAGAAAAGACTGAAAAAGCAGAGGACGATGATTTAGAATTTTTGAGTATTGGTAAGTATAAAAATTCTGCTTTCTTTAAAGAAAACACAGTCGCCAAGGATAAAATTGCGGTGATTTATGCTGCTGGTGAAATTAAAGCTGGAAAAGGTAATGATACTTATATTGGAGAAGAAAATATCCGTAAAGCAATCATTAAAGCTCGTGAAGACGACAGAGTAAAAGCCATCGTCATGAGAGTAAATTCCCCAGGTGGCTCTGCTTTGGTATCTGATTTAATTTGGAGAGAAGTTACATTGACAACACCTGTGAAGCCTGTAGTTGTTTCTATGGGATATGTGGCTGCTTCTGGAGGTTATTATATCAGTTGTGCTGCCGATTATATTTATGCCGACCCTAATACCATCACTGGTTCTATTGGAGTATTTGGTATGATTCCTAATGTTAATGGTTTTATGACCAATAAATTAGGAATTACTTTTGATGAAGTATCTACCAACGAAAATGGGAACTATATCACCATTAATAAAGCATTAACTCCTTACCAACGTGAAGTCATTCAAAGTAGTGTAGAACGTGTTTATGATAGTTTTATTACAAAAGTGGCTAAAGGTAGAAATATGACTAAAGAAGATGTAGATAGAATTGGTCAAGGTAGAGTATGGAGTGGTAGTCAAGCTATAGAAATCGGATTAGTTGATGAGTTAGGAGGAATGAATGAAGCGATTGTAAAAGCAGCTGAGTTGGCAGAAATTGAAACTTATAAATTAAAAGAACTTCCAGTACAGAAAGACCCATTTCAACAAATTTTGGAAGACTTAACCGGACAATCTTCTTCTATCATGATGAAGCATTATTTAGGCGAAAAATATAAATATGTGGAGATGATGGAGAATATGGAAAATCGTGCTGTTATTCAAGCTCGTTTACCTTTTGGAATGTCTTCTATTAAATAGAAATTTTACAATGACGATATACAAAGGCTTTCCTGAATTCAATTCGGGAAAGCTTTTTTTACATCTAACTTCGTGCTTCAAATCATTTTAAATTTTACCCATGGATATATTTCAACAGAAGAAAGCCTTAAGAAGAAAAGTGAAGGAGCTTAAAAGTCAACACACTTTAGCGCAAAAGAAAGAATTAAGTACTTCAATCCTTAAAAAAATAGAGGAGTCTTCTGTGTTTAAATCTTCAGATATTGTTATGGCTTATTGGTCAATGGATGATGAAGTATTTACTCACGATTTTGTAATGAAGTGGGCGGAGCAAAAGCGTATTATCCTTCCGGTAGTTAATGGGGATGAATTAGAGTTAAAAGAGTTTAAAGGAGTCGATAAGCTTATTGCAGGAGAGAATTTTGGGATTCCAGAACCTAATGGGCCGATTTTTGAAACACCAGAGCAAATTCAGATGATTATTGTCCCAGGTGTAGCCTTCGATAAAAATAATAATAGAATGGGGAGAGGTAAAGCCTATTATGATAAGCTCCTCCGAGCAAGTAAAGCCTATAAGCTAGGTCTCTGTTTTAGTTTTCAAGTTTTTGAGGAGGTTCCTTTTGATGATTTGGATGTTCAGATGGACAGTGTTGTCTATTAATTTTAATGCTTTTTAGGAAGGAATAAGATCCAGAAAAGGCTCCAAGAAAATTTCTTGAAACCTTTCTAAATATATTTCATTAAAAACTAATCCAGCTCAATTTCCCAAACCAAATCTCCAAAGGTAAGGGTAGCGATTCTATCACATTCTCCATCACCAAAATCTAGCACCAATAAAAACTGATTCTGAATCAATAATTCCATGGTTCCTGATACCGCAAAATGACACATGGCTTTTACTAGTATGGGTTCTGTAATGGTATTTACATAGGTTTTTCCATCTCTATGGGTTCCTGTGGAACCTCCAGTCAGTAACCATTCGTTATCCCACCAATAAGTAGGGTTTTCTATTCCTTTGGTCCATTCCCTATTGTGAATACTTTCTCTTGTGGAAGCTCTTCCATCGGGAAAGGTGATTTTACCGCCTGTAAGTGTGGCCTCAAAATTTAGGTTCTCTGCATCATTAAGACCTTTGTTGATAAGGGTTTTTGCACCTTCAATTTTATGCTCATTGATATAGAATTCTTCAAAGCTGATACTACGAAACGAACCCGGATATTGAATAGGAGCGGTAATCTCTATGACTATTTTGCCTTTTTTTAAGGCACCATGGTAAGTTTCGCAATAGGAGTCCCCATAATCTATGGTAATAGTTCTTGGAAAGAATACACTATCAGGATGTTCTACTATGATTAATGGGCAAGTATCTGTTACTGATTTATAGCCATTAGATTCAAGAATATTACCTGCATAATCGATATCACTATCAATGGCATTCCATAAAACATCTTCAATAATATCACTTTCTCCAGAGTCTATCAGTTCTTGATTTTCTGCTTGAGTATCCTCTGTTTTTTCACAAGAATAAAAGGCAAAGAAAGAGATCAGCAAAGCTGTGATTAAAAGAATTTTCGTTTTCATAATAGGATAATTTTTTATGTTGGATGAGAAATTTGCCAAAGGTTTCATTCATCTTTTACAAATCGATTGAACTGTAAACGCAATGTTTTTCTCAATATTGTTATTTCTTACAAGAATTATTTCAATTCAAAGTTGATTAACTTAGTTTTATATAGAGAATCCATATTGATTCCTATAGGTGCTCCTTTAGTCATAGCACCTAACCAAGCACCATAAGTTGGGTTGGGAAGAACAATATAGGTAGCGCCAAATTCATCCACTTGATTGGCAGCCAATTCATTTCTAGTTTTCGTGTTTTTATCATCATATTCAGAGCTGAAATCACCGAGGTTATCCCCACAAAGAATGATAATATCATGGGTTTCTCTTACCTTGTTTCTTCTCTCTTCTTTATCACTTGTAGAAGTGCGAAGCATAATGTGAGTTTCATCGGCGAATGGAAAACCATGTGCTTGTAAATTCTTTAGGGTAACGGCTGTTAAATGAGCTTTTCTATTACTGATATAGAAAGTTTCTACACCTTTGGTTTCTGCATATTTTAAAAAGGCTAAGGAGCCAGGAATGACTTTGGCTTCTGCTAAATTACACCACTCGTCCCAATATTTAGGATAGTTTGTGTTTTCTAATATACTTCTGGCTGCATGAGGAGAATTATCTAAAACCGTTTCGTCAATATCTACAACAACCGCTAGCTTTTTACTACCCTCGTAATTCTCTACCTTCTCATCTAAACTCAAATGGGCGCTGTTATAAGCTTGATAGCACAGTGCTTTATACTCAGCAGCTCTTTGCACAAATAATGTTGAATAGAGGAGGGCATCATTATCTTTAACATCCTCTGTTTTGGTTTCACATTGGCAGGAAAATATCATCATTCCTAAAACAGGAACTAATAATATAAGGAATAATTTCTTCATTTGATTTCTATTTTGTTGAGTTGATATTAATGGATGGCAAAGATAGTTTATATTTTACTGAAATTATTCGAATGGCAATGATCATGCTGATGGTGATGGGGAGGCTGATTTCATGAGGAATATCTAAGGCATTTAATCCTACAAGAGCTAAAGCTCCAATCATGCATGCGGTGGCGTATATTTCCTTACGCAGAATAAGGGGAACGTCATTATTGAATGTATCTCTAATGACGCCACCAAGAACGGCAGAAATGACTCCCATAATGATGGCAAATCCCCAAGAGATATCCATAGACAATGCTTTTTCCATACCAATAATGGTGAAGACCCCTAATCCAATAGAATCGAATAGGAACAAAGCCTTTCTCCATTTGAGCACATGCTTGTAGAGTAAGAATGTGGTGATAACGGCTAGGAAAATGGTGATTAAATAACTGTAATTGAGCATCCAGTCAACAGGTTGTATGCCGATAAGAAGATCACGAACAGTTCCACCTCCTAGTGCTGTAATAAAAGCGACAAAAAAGACGCCAAAGAAATCATAACGTTTCTCTGCAGCTGACAGGGCTCCCGATACTGCAAAGGCAAAGGTGCCTAGTAAATCTAATATGTTTATAAAATCCCAGATCATAATCTGGCAAATATAGCCATATTCATAAAAAAACAAGCCAGTAAAATTTTTACTGGCTTGTTTCATTTGCTGAATAATTTCAGCAGTATTTTAAGTTGAATTAACGGTACCTATAGGCATCTTCACCTAATTTAGGTCCACGTCTATCGTATTCACTTTTAGTTCATAGGCTAATGTCGATACCTATACTAACACCAAAAGTTTCCTTATCATAAGTTTCAGTATAATTGACAATGTTTTCAGCATCTAAAACATATGTTTCATCATAAGTTTGTTCTAAATAAGAAACATAATAAGCACCTAATTGAGCGGTGAATTTATCATTTATTTTATAAGCAAAACCACCACCAAAAGTATTAGTAGAAAGGCTAAAGCTTAAATTGCTTTGATAATCTTGATTCACGCCAGTTCTTGTTAAAAGAAGTCCAGCACTAGCTAATAATTTCTCAGTAATGTCATATTCTAAACCTAAACCATATTCCATGAAGTTTTTATCTATTAAACTGAGGTCAGCATCATCTTTTGCCCAACCCGCACCTTTATCAAAATAGGTAATTAAACCCAGTTGAACTCTTAATGGATCAATGATTTCATACTGAGCACCTATAGAAAGCATGGCAGGAATATCAGCATTTACTTTATCACCATCAACAAACATATATTCTTTTTCTCCAGTTGTTGGATCCATTCCCATTACAAAGCCTTTATTATCATTTACTTCATTGGTTAAATCCATGTTAGTTTGGAATTCATATTTAACACCGAAGTTCAATTTGTCTTCCATTAATGAAATATTTACACCTAGAATAGGAGTGATTCCACTTCCTTTTTGAACAATATCGGCTTCTTGATCAGCAGTGATAACGCCTAAATATGCAGCTTGTCCAGCTAGCATTTGAGAAGTTGCAGATAATTCAGCTCCGGCTTGATAATAGGCCCCTTGAACCTGTCCAGCATTCATGGCATCAATTTGTTCTTGAGGAACCCCAGCAGCAGAAAGGCCACCTTCTAATTGTGCTCTTTGCGCAGCTGTAATCATACCTGCACCTTCAAGTTGTGCTAATGTAAAGGTTCCACCGCCACCATCAATAATAGGTTGCATTCCCTCAGCAGCTCCATTAGCCATTACAGCACCACCAGCAGCTTGGTCAGAAACTCCTTGTACATAAGCTCCTGGAGCAGCATCTCCTGAAGGAGTAGTAACAGTTACATTTTTGATATAACCTTCGTAAGTATTTTTAGCAATGATATATCTTGCTCCAGCAAATACAGAAATATTTTCATTGATTTCATAGCTAATACCTGCTTGGACTCCCCAATAGATAGAACTTCCTTGAAATCTCATATCCATATTGTATCCAGTAACTCCAAGAGGTTGTAAGGCAGGAACTAGACTTGAAAAAGGAACTTCCATCAGTGGAACTCCTTTGTCAAATGTTGCGCCACCGCCGCCACCAACAGGATTGAAGCCTACAGAAACAGCTACTTTACCTTTTTTCCATGCAGCATATACTCCAGGAAAAACGGGAGCAGAAATGGTACCTTCATAAGAAGAGTTGTTCAAATGAGGAAATTTGTTTTCAATGGTTTGAGTTTGCCAAATAGATTGGTTGTTAATGGAAAAATGAAAACCATCTCCAAATTTTGTTAAAGCAGCAGGATTATAGAAAACAGCATCTATATCAGTAGATGCATTTCTCATCATCATTCTTGTCCATGCTGTACTTTGATTGGTGTTGTGCACCAACCCCCCTGAAAAACCTATCTGTGTAAGCATTAAAAAGCTTACAAAAACGAGTAATTTTTTCTTCATCTTAGTTTTAGTTTTGTTTGAATTTGACCGCAATATACGTTTTTTTTGGAAAAATGAAACCGAAGAGTCGAAAACTGCTTTTGCTCTTGCTTCAGCTTTGCTATCACTTCTTGTCTAATAACCCGAGTTCGATTATAAAAACAGAGCTAATTGATCGTCTTTCTCCATATCATA
>NZ_JABKCA010000073.1 GCF_013166655.1 Lentimicrobium sp. L6 | reverse complement strand
ATTGCTTACGCTTCGATTAAATTACACGAGACTTAAATGGGTAACCCTATTATTATTTATTGTTTTACTTGATCTGACCCTATTGCAAAATCTAGTATGTCGGCATTTTTCAATTGAATTGACATTTTGGTTTACCTTATAACTTGAAGTAATTGAGTTATTTACAGTCTCTAAGATAAGTAAGCAATGATAGTAATTATTATTCATATTTAGACTAAATCAATATATAATGAATTGTTAATTTATTGCAAATTATTATTTTAAAGTTGCTTATAAATGATGTCATAATAATTTCATAGATTTGAATGCAAATTATTTATAGTGATGAAAAAAACAAACCAAATGAACAATCACCTGAACATCATATTTGCCACAATCATCACATTATTTGGCCTATTTTTATATTTAAATACTATAAATCATGGTTATGTTTTAGATGATGCATCAGTAATTACCGATAATAGAATTGTAAAAGAAGGCTTTGGTGGTTTTGGTGAAATACTAACGACTTCTTACAGACATGGCTATGATGAAAAATATCAGAATTTATATCGTCCTTTATCTTTATTGATGTTTGCAGCAGAATGGCAAATGGCACCGAATCAGGCATGGCTGGGACACCTGATAAATATCATTTTGTATGGATTTACAGGGTTTATTGTTTTTATGACTTTGCTTAAGGTTTTGAAAAAATATCATATCGTATTACCCTTTATTATTTGCCTTATTTTTATTGCACATCCCATACATACAGAGGTAGTAGCCAATATTAAAAGTAGGGATGAAATCTTGTCATTCTTGTTCTCTGTTTTGACTTTGTATACTTTTTGGCTTTATGCAGAACGCACAGAAAAGAAATACTTGTTTGGCTCCTTGGCTTTGTTTTTCTTAGCATTTTTGAGCAAAGAAGGGAGCGTAACTTTTATTTTGGTGATTCCTTTATCAGTTTTGTTTTTTGCGGAGAAGGAGAAGGTGAAGTCTCTTTTACCGAGAACGGCTTTATATTTAATTCCATTTTTGGCTTATATGATGATTCGAACGATGGTATTGGGAGAGGCAAAAATGTCAGATCAAACTGTTTCTATCCTGGATAATAGTTTGATAGAGGCTCCGATTCTTGAACGCTGGGCTACAGCATTAGTAATATTAGGTAAGTATTTTTATCAATTAGTTTGGCCAGTTTCACTGGTTAGCGATGTCTCTTATTCTCAAGTTCCTTTGGTTGGTTTTGGAAATGGAGGTGTTTTAGTTTCTCTGCTATTGTATTTGAGCATTTTTATAGGTGCTTTGTTATCTTGGAAAAAAAATAAAGTGTTGAGCTATGGGATTTTCTTCTTCCTATTTACCCTATCACTGTATTCTAATATCTTTGTTATGGTAGGGACAAACTACGCAGAGCGAATGCTTTATTTTGCTTCTTTAGGATTTTCTATCATGGTGTCAGTTGGAATCTTAAAACTGTTTAAAGTAAAAGTGAAGGAAGCTCAACAAGAGAAGACCGTTTTTCATTTTTTTAAAAATCACTCAAAAGTTTTGGCATTTACATCAGTTATTTTAGTTTTTTATGGTTTTAAAACCATTGAGAGAAATAGAGATTGGAAAAGCAGTTATAGTTTGTATTCCGCTGATATAGAAAAATCACCCAATAGCGCTCACCTTCGTTATCATTATGGTTTAGAGGTTATGCAAGATAAAGGATTGAAAACAGCAAATCCAAATGAAGCCATCCAATTTTTAGATAAATCTATTGAACAATTTCAATATGCACTGAAAATATATCCTAATTATTATGATGCATTTGAACAAATCGGTTTGGCGAATTATAGAAAGGGACTCAATTATAAAAAGATAGGGCAGCAGGCTTTAAGTAATTCAAATCAAAATCAGGCTCAAAAATATGCAGACCTAATGAATCAACATTTTTTAATGGCAAGAGAACAATATGAAAAAACGATTCAGTATAAAGAATCAGCAGTCACCTATCAGAATTTTGGAGCCTTATATTTTGATATGGGGGATACTGAAAATGCCTTGAAATACTCATTACGAGCCATTGAACTTAGTCCTAATGATGCCAATAGCTATTCAAATATTGGAAGTATTTATGGCATGTCGGGGAATTATCAAGAAGCCATTAAATACTTTAATAAAGCCTTAGAATTGAATCATGAAAACCCAGCAAGTATTCATATTTTTCTAGCAAAGACCTATGAATTCTTGAATCAACAAAATAAGGCCCAAAAACACTATAAATTGGCAAAATCAATTCAAAACAAATCATAGAATGATGCTTGAAAGAAAATATATGAAGAGCAAATGGTTGAATTACGGCCTGATTTTTCTACTCTCATTTATCTTGTTTGGTAATACTTTGCGCCATCAGTATGCTTTAGACGATGCCATAGTAATTACCGAAAATGAATATGTATTAAATGGTATTGATGGGATTCCTGAAATATTTTCTCAAGAATTATTTAATGGCTTTTTCGATGAGAAGAATAAAGATTTAGTGGCAGGTGGCAGATATCGACCTGTTTCGCTTCTTACCTTTGCCATGGAGTATGAATTTATTATGGGCTCTCCTTTTGAAGGCCTTGATGAATTAGATTTAGAAAAAAGACTGAATCAAAATCATTCAAATAAAAACCAGATAAGTCCGTTTCAAAAGCTGAATAAGGAATTAAACAAAACTTTGATAACACTAAAGGATAGTGATTTAGAAAAAGGCCAGAATTTGATTCTTGATAAGTATCAAATTAGGGATAAGGAAAGAAAGGTGATTATAGAACGCTTAAGGATAATGAAAGGTAAGCAACCAGCACATCAATTTATTAGCCACACTGTTAATGTTCTTTTCTTTGCTTTCACGGGTCTTATCCTTTTCATGGTTTTAAGCTTGATGTTTCGTGATGATTCCAACTCTGTATTTCAAGCTTGGCTTCCCTTTTTTATCACACTATTATTTATTTCCCATCCCATTCATACCGAGGTGGTTGCCAACATAAAAGGAAGGGATGAAATTATTGCCTTTTTTATGTCCTTATGGGCTTTATATCTTTCTTTTAAATATGTTGATACTCAAAAAATCAAGTATTTATTTGGTAGTTTTTGGGTTTTCCTAGTAGCAGTATTCTCTAAAGAAGTAGCTGTGACTTTTATTGCTATTATACCTCTAGCTATTTGGTTTTTTAGAGGAGGGAAATGGAAAGAAATGGGTGTTTCAATTTTGCCTGTTCTTTTGGCTTCATTTGTTTATCTGCTCATTAGAGCTTTGTATGTTGAAGGTATTGCAAGTATAGGAGTTCACGAGAGCACAGAGATTATGAATAACTCATTTTATGGAATGGATGTGATGACTAAATACGCTACCATCCTCTATTCTTTATTGCTTTACTTGAAACTATTGATATTCCCTCATCCCTTGACTTATGATTATTATCCCTATCACATTGCAGCACAATCCTGGGATTTTTGGCCCATATTCTCTGTTGTAGTATATCTTTCTTTAGCAGTTTATGCCATTTTCGGATTATTTAAAAGACATAAAATAGCATTTGGAGTTATTTTCTTTGCCATTAGTTTAGCTCCAACTTCAAATATTCTTTTCTCTATTGGAGCCTTTATGAATGAGCGATTTATTTATGGTGCCTCACTTGGATTTTCTATTATCACGGGATATTTAATACTCGTAAAACTCCCGCTTGTATTGAAAAATGAGAACTTGAAAAACTACCTGGTTTTTGGTTTGCTATTCACCATTATTGGCTTGTATTCTTTTAAAACCATTGATAGGAACCGAGCTTGGGAAAATGATTTTGTATTGATGACCACTGATGTGAAAACATCCTCTAATTCAGCTAAAAGTAATTGTTCAGCTGCTGGAAAGCTCATAGAATATGCCATGGATTTGGAAGATAAGCCGCAAAGGAATCAAAACCTAAATCAAGCCATAGAATACCTTCATCAGGCTATTCGAATTCATCCAAGTTATGTGGATGCTTTAATTTTAATGGGGAATGCACAGTTTTGGCTCAGTAAAAATTTAGATAGTACTTTTTACTATTATCACCAGGTACTTCAGCTGTCACCCAATAATCAGATTGTTCAAGATAATTTGTTTCAATCGAGGATAAAATTAGAGTATGATAATCCTCAACAATCTATGTCCTTGATAAATGGTTTGGAGCTTGTTTACCCTTATTTGAAAGATAAATGGCAAACCAATTATTTCTTGGGAAGAACCTATGGACGTTATCAAAATAATTTACATAAAGCTATTGAGTATTTATCCATAGCCAAAAAACAAAACCCAAATAGTATTGAAGTTTTAGAAGATTTGGGTGTGGCATTTGGTATTTCTGGTAATTTTGAAGGCTCTTCTCATTGTTTTATGCAAGCCCTCGAAATAGACCCCAAAAGCACAAATTTGAAGTTTAATGCAGTAAATTTATTGTTGCAAACTGGCGATAGGCAAAAAGCAAAAGACCTATGTCAACAATTATTAGATGAATTTTTAAAAAAAAATAACAAGTCTGGCTTGCAAAAATTAGCCTATATTTATCAAGATATTGGAGAGCAAGAATTGGCAGATATCGCATTAAAAAAATCTATTGAATAGAATAAACTAATACCATATGATTAATAATAAGAAAGTAGTAATCATACTTCCGGCATATAATGCAGAGAAAACATTGGAGATGACCTATAATGAAATTCCATTTGAAATGGTTGACGAGGTGATTTTGGTTGATGATTCTAGTCATGATAAAACAGTAGAAAAAGGTAGAGAAATTGGCATAAAACATATTGTAGAGCATAAGAAAAATATGGGGTATGGAGGCAATCAGAAATCTTGTTATCGTAAGGCCTTAGAGCTTGGTGCTGATATCGTTATTATGCTTCATCCTGATTATCAGTATACGCCAAAATTAGTTCCATCGGTAGCTTATTTAATTGCTAACGAACTATATCCAGTGGTTTTGGGATCGAGAATTTTAGGAAAAGGAGCATTGAATGGAGGAATGCCAAAGTATAAGTATATTGCCAATAGATTCTTAACACTATTCCAAAATGTTTTAATGAGTGCAAAGCTGTCAGAATATCATACAGGTTATAGAGCTTTTTCAAGAGAGGTCCTAGAAACTGTAAATTATGAAGCCAATTCTGACGATTTCGTATTTGATAACCAAATGTTAGCTCAAATTCTGTATGCAGGCTATGAAATTGCTGAGGTTACTTGTCCAACTAAATATTTCGAAGGAGCTTCTTCCATCAACTTTCAGCGAAGTACAAAATATGGATTTGGAGTATTGGCAACTTCACTTAAATATAGGGCACAAAAATGGGGTTTAATCAATTATGATATATTCAAAAACAAAAAATAATTAGAGGCACTTGTATGGATAAATGTACTTATTGTAAATCCTCACCATCTAATTTAAAATATAAAACCAGTGATGTTTTTGGTCAGCATTGGGAAATCCATCAATGTTGCAATTGTCAGGCCTACTATATAGCTCCAAACCCCAGCCCCAATCAATTGGCTCAAGCTTATGCCGATGATTATTATGGTGAGCAGGAAGAAAAATTTAGTTTCCCACTTGTAGAAAAAATCTTAGACTATTTTAGGGGAGGTCGAGCTAGAAAATTAAGTAAATATATTGAAGCAAATTCTGCTGTTCTTGATATTGGTTGTGGAAATGGACAGTTTTTAGAATCATTAGTTAAACATGGAGATTATAAGCTTTTCGGAACAGAGTTAGCTGGAAAATCGGCAGAACGAGCCAAAAGAATTCCCCAAGTAAATTTGAGGATAGGCTTTCTTGAAGAAGTTGTATTTGATAAAGAAAGCTTCGATGCCATTACTCTATTTCATGTTTTTGAACACCTTTCAGAACCTGAGCTAAGTTTGAATATTATACATGAAATTTTAAAGCCTAATGGAGTTTTGGTGATGTCTTTTCCGAATATAGATAGTTGGCAAAGTAGAATATTTAAAGGGAAATGGCTTCATTTAGACCCTCCTCGGCATTTGTTTTTTTTTGAGCCTAAAACATTTCGTGGTTTAATGGAGTCGCAAGGTTTTGCTTTTATAGATGAATCGTATTTTTCAATGGAGCAAAATCCGTTTGGAATGGTGCAGAGTATTTTGAATTTATGGAATAAGAAAAGAGAAGTTTTATTTGAGAGTATGAAGGGAAACCATACTTATACTCAAGAATATTCTTCTTTTAATATAATTTTACAGAAAATGTTTTTCATCCTGAGCTTCCCAATATTTATTATCAGCGATGTGATTGCTAGCTTATTTAAAAAAAGCGCTACAGTAGAATTTGTATTTAGAAAGAAATGAGAAGTCGGTTAGTAAGGAATAATTACCTTTAATTAAAAACAAGAATTATGAAGGAGAAAATTTTAAATCCAGATAGAATCATCTATTTTATTGTATTTGCCATTTCTGTATTCATCTATTCTAACACTTTTACACATCAATTTGCTTATGATGATTATAGCGTAATTACTGGAAATGAATTTACTAAAAAAGGCTTCTCTGGAATTGTAGATCATTTCACTCACGATAGTTTTTATGGGTTTACCGGGAAGGAAAACCTTTTTAAAGGAGGTAGATATCGACCATTGTCTTTGGCTACATTCTCAATTGAATATGGTCTGTTTGGAGAGAATCCTCAGATAAATCATATGGTAAATGTGTTACTTTATGGCATCACTGGGCTTTTGGTGTTTTATTTATTATCCATCTTGTTTTTTAAAGATAGAAGGCCTTTGTTATTGAAAGATAAATTACTTTCTGTTCCATTCGTTGCTACTTTATTATTTATTACCCACCCTATACATACTGAGGTCGTAGCTAATATTAAAGGACGCGATGAGATCTTGGTTTTCTTGTTCTCTATCATGTCTTTGGTTTGGGCTTTAAAATATATTGAAAATAAAAGATGGAAGGATTTACTCTTATCCTGCATATTTTTGTTAATAGGACTATTTGCCAAAGAGAATGCGGCCATGTTCTTATTGGTCATCCCTTTAACGATTTGGACTTTCCATCCAAAAGTTCAATTTTCAAAGTATAAAACCCTGATTGGAGCTTTGTTTGCTACAGTCATTTTATTTGTGTTTTGTCGACAATCCGTCCTTGGGCATATTGATGTGGAATCAACACAAGCAGATAATATCGTAAGCAACTCATTTATGTACGCTGATGGTTGGAGCCAATTATACGGAACTGTTTTTTATACATGGGGTAAATACATACAACTATTATTCTATCCTAGCCCCTTAACTATAGATTACTATCCATTTCACATCGATTATGTAGAAATCTATCATTTCAAATCTATCATTCCAATAATATTCTATTTAGCCTTAGGCCTTATTGCCACTTTGGGGCTTAGAAAAAGGAGTGTTTTTGCATTTGGAATCTGGTATTATCTGATCACTTTTTCCATAGTTTCTAATTTGGCTCTTATTATTGGGCCATTTATGGGAGAACGATTTATGTATGTTCCATCCTTAGGATTCACTATTATTATTGCCTATTTATTGCTTGAAAAACTCCCCCAATGGACAAAGGGAAAGTTATCTAAAAACATAATGATGATTGCACTTTTGATGATGTCCTTTTTGTATTCAGCAAAAACCATTGATAGAAATCTAGACTGGGAAAATAATTTCACTCTGTATACCACAGATGTGAAAATATCGAGTAAGAGTGCTATTATGACTCAAAGCGCAGCTCAGCAATACTTAAATAAAGCCATAGAGCTCAAAGGAGATAGAAGTAGCAAAGCTTATAGGGAAGAATATTTGGACAAAGCAGCAGCTTATCTAGAATATGCAATTGATAGAAATGAAACCAATATGGGGTTGCTTTTAATGGCAAATACTAAATATGAACAAGCTAAATTTGAGGAGGCCAATAAATACTATTTAAAAGTACTGAGTAGGGATGCCAATTACCAATTGGCTATTGATAATATGGTATTGTCATTAAAGAAAATTCAAGATAAAAGAATAAAATTAAATGATGTCAAAGAGTTAAGGAGTTTAACGAAATCCTTCGAATCCTTTTATATGCTTGGACAAACTTGGGGTAAAGATTTTAATCAGTTAGATTCTTCTATTTACTATCTCAATAGGGCTATAGATATTGATGATTCTTATTACTATGCCTTTGCGGATTTAGGTATGGCTTATGCCATGACTGGAGATTTACAGCAAGCCTTGATGAATTTAAATAAGGCATATCAACTTAATTCAAATGATAAATCAACCATTATCAACTTGGCATTAACACATCAAAATCTCGGTCAAACAGAACAGGCCAATGAGCTGTTTCAACGAGCGGAAAAAATGAAATGATCCTTTAAGGATAGGTACAATTAATCATTGGCTTTTTATGGAACTGAGAGTTTCAAAAAAAGTGCTTTAAAAATTTCTCAAAAGCTATGCATATGGCATGTCGCCAAATAGAAATTTTACTGTAAATTTGTCCATTAAAACCAAGCAGATGTTTGATAAGACAAAAAAACTCCCCATAGCCTGTGATCATGGCGCTTTTGAAATGAAAGAATTTTTAAAAGAACAACTGGTTGCTCATGGTTATCAGGTTGAAGATATGGGGACTTATAGTGACGCTAGTGTAGATTACCCAGATATGATTCATCCTCTGGCTAAAGCTATCAATGATGGTGTTTATGGTATGGGAATCATTTTATGTGGCAGTGGTAATGGTGCTCAAATTACAGCCAATAAATACCTAAAGGTAAGAGCAGGTTTGTGTTGGACTGTCGAACAAGCACAATTAACAAGAATGCATAATGATGCTAATATTATGAGTATTCCTGGTCGTTTTGTGGAAAAAGATTTAGCTTGGAAAATGTTACAAGCCTTTCTTAATACTGATTTTGAAGGGGGAAGACATATTGGTAGAGTGGAAAAAATATCTCAATTGTTATAAAGAAACTCTATGTCAGAAGCTGCTCAAAAATTCAACAAAGCATCTAAATTAAAGGCCTTCGATATGGAGCATCGTAAGACCCTTAACTTTAATATTGGTAAATATGACCAGGCCTTTCGAGATGGTTTGCAACAATATGCAGATTTGGATTTGGCTCGTCAGCGTGCCGCCAATGTTAAACGTAAGGCTATTAATGATTTAGATAAATATTTAATTGAGTTTGAGCAGAACTTTACTCAAAATGGGGGTAAAGTCATTTGGGCAGTTAATGCCGAAGATGCTAACAGAGAAATCCTTAGGATCTTCAAAGAAAAAGCAGTCAAGAAAGTCGTCAAAAGTAAATCGATGACTACGGAAGAAATTGAAGTGAATGCTGCATTGGAAAAGAATGGTATTGAATCGGTTGAGACAGATTTAGGGGAGTATATTGTGCAATTGGCAGATGAAAAGCCATACCATATCGTAACTCCTGCCATGCATAAAAGTAAAGAGCAGGTTGCAGAACTCTTTCATCAAAAGTTTGATTGGGATGAAAATCTAAGTGCCGAAGAAATGACAGGCAGGGTAAGGATGAAACTTAGAGATAAGTTCTATTCTGCTGATGCTGGAATTACAGGCGCCAATTTTTTGATTGCTGATACAGGTTCAATTGCTCTTACTGAAAATGAAGGGAATGGTATCCTTACTATGGCTTTTCCCAAAGTGCATATTATTGTTGCAGGAATTGAAAAGATGATACCTTCCGTTAATGATTTAGCTCTCATGTGGCCATTATTAAGCACTCATGGAACGGGACAGCATGTAACGGTATATAATTCCATTATCACAGGTGGGAAGCGGGAAAATGAGGAGGGACCTGAAGAAACGTATGTTATTTTATTAAATAATCAGCGTACAGAAGTATTAAAGCAAGAACAACAAAGTATAGCTTTGAGTTGTATTAGATGTGGTGCCTGCCTGAATGTTTGCCCCGTTTATAAAAACATAGGTGGTCATACGTACAAAACTACATATACGGGGCCCATAGGTTCTGTAATTTCACCTTGGCTTTTGGGCATGAAAGACTATAAACATCTGAGCTTTGCTTCTAGCCTTTGTGGAGCCTGTACCGAGGTTTGCCCAGTTAAAATCCCTCTCCACGACATGCTCCTTAAAAATAGAAAAGATGCTGTAGATCAAAAACTCACTACCTTTTCTGAAAGAACCATGGTGAAAACCTGGGAAAAATTCATGCTAAAAAGAAAACTATTGGATTTGTTCGGTGGAGGAGTGAAGAATTTCATCGCCTCACTTTTCTTTAAAAAAGCGTGGGGAAATAAACGAAACCTTCCAAAAATGGCAGAAAAATCATTTAATAAAAGATGGATAGAGCAGCATCCAAATAAATAGTCATTTATGTGGGATGACACCATTAGGCATATCCGCTTTCATCGACCAGCCTTTTTCTTAGGCTTAGTTTTTCTGCTATTATTTCAATCTTGTAGTCCCACTAAGTATTTAAAAGAAAATCAGTATATTTTAAAAGAGAATCAGATTGTTCTTGCTGAGAAAACTATAGATAAAGCTGAAGTAAAAAACTTTGCCGTTCAAAAGCCCAATAGAACCATATTAGGATGGCCATTTTATGTAAGTCTTTATAATATGGTAGATCCAATTAAGGAGGCCAAACGTGACCAAAAAAGAGCCATCCAAGCAAAAGAGAAAAATGAAAAGCGATTAGAAAATGGGAAAAAGCTAAAACAAGATCCTTTTTATTTAAGTCGGTGGTGGAGAAATAGTGTTGGTGAAGCACCAGTAATCTATGATAGACTTACTTTAAAAGAATCAAAAGAAGGAATGTCGGCATATATGCGTAATCTGGGGTATTATTATTCAGTTCATAGTGACAGTGCGCGATTTGATAAGAAAAAGCAACGTGCCTTGGTCGAGTATCATATCATTCCAAATGCTCCTTATAAAATTAGTCAGTTGAACCTTAAGACAACAGATAAAAGAATAGAATCCTTAATTTCCTCTAATACTAAGTTGAAGATTCCAAAGGCTGGAGAATTGTTTAATGCCTATGAACTAGATAACTTACGCTACGATATAAGCTCACTATTGCAGAATCATGGATATTATGGTTTTGGTCCCGACCAAATTGTGTATTTTGCCGACACACTTCAAAAAACAATGGAGGCAAAGGTTGGTATTGAGATCTATCAAACATCTGCAAACGGTGATACACTGAAGTCTAAGTCTAACTTCCCTGTGTATTATTTTAAGAGCCTTACAGTACACAATTATCCTTATCGTTTTGATATTCTTCATGAGGATGACATGAAAATTCATTTGTTTGGGAAAGATAGTATTCCTTTTAAATATTACGACGAGCTTACTTTTAAGCCCAATCTTTTACAAAGAAGAATAGATATAAGAAAAGATAGTATATACCGACAAGAAGATATTGCCAGAAGCATTCGTTCTGTAGGCGGTTTGGGCGTTTTTAAATCTGTTCATTTTAAAGTGACTCCTTCTCTTGAAAAGCCTAAATCGGATAGTGTTGTGCTATTAGATGTGGAAATTCAATTAAGTCCAAGAACCAAGCAATCTTACTCCATAGACTTAGAAGGTTATACTTCTTCAGGAACCATTGGGACAGGTTTGAAATTCACCTATAATCATAGAAACCTCTTTAAGAGGGCTATATTTTTTGATATTTCGGTTAATGGAAAAGTAGAAAGGTCGACTTCTAATTTGACCGAAGGTGAAAGTATCTTAGCCTATGAATATGGTGTAAATTCCACTTTAAGGTTTCCAAATTTCTTTTCACCATTTAGGCTTTATAAATTCAATAATAGGTATTTCCCAAGCACCTTGGTCAACTTTGGGTTTACCCTAAAAGACAGGTCGGAGTATGTACGTCAAACCACGAGTGCTAGTTTTGGTTATAGTTGGTCAACCCCAAAGAAATTAAAACATAATCTAAACCCAATTGATTTTTACTTGACTCGCTTTAGAGATATCCAATATGATTATTTGCAATACTTAATCGATAAAAACCTTTATGATCAGTATTTTGATCATGTAATTCCTGCTGGAAATTACTCTGTTTTTTATACCAATCAGAAGCTAAATACACCTAAAGATTTCTTTTTTATTAACTTGAAAGTTGAAGTGGCAGGGAATATTTTGACCTTGGCTAACGATGCACTAGGAACTAAAAAGACAGGAGCTGGTGATATATACCTTCAGGTGATTGAGGCTTATGCGCATGAGTTTCTCCCAGATAGTTTGCAGGAGGAATATATTAACGATACACGCGATTCTCTTAATATGAATGGTCCTGGGTATTATACTTTTGCTGGTCTACTATATAATCAATATTATAAAACGGATATCGATTTGCGCTATACCTGGTATCTGAATGATAAAATTAGCCTAACAACAAGAGCTTTCGGTGGATTAATTATACCATATGGAAATACGGATTTTTCTCCAATTGAAAAACAGTATTTTATGGGCGGCTCTAACGATTTAAGAGCTTGGTGGGCGAGGTCGGTTGGTCCGGGAGCTTATGTCTTGGATGAGCAAACTTTGCAGCTAAAGAACTATTATCAGCATGGTGATATTAAACTACTGGCTAATGTAGAGTTTCGACATAATATTCTTTGGAGAATTAATGGAGCGCTTTTTGCGGATATTGGGAATGTTTGGAATATCTACAATAACGAAAGTTTTCCTGATGGATTGTTTAAGTTCGATACCTTCTATAAGCAAATGGCGCTAGGTGTTGGGTATGGTTTGAGATTTGATTTTAGTTTCTTTATCCTCCGATTCGATTTGGCCTTCAAATTATATGATCCAAGTTTAGGTTCGGTTAATAAATGGGTATATAGCCAGGGAGATAGTTATTATAAACAACCTATTTTAAACTTTGGTATTGGATATCCATTCTAGCCCTTTTTTTGGAACGATTATTGGTTGTTCCGTAGTGAACAAAAGTGAATATTCTAAAACTTAACACATGAAAATAATTAAACTTTCCTTATGGCTCATTGTATTAACAAGTCTAATATCTTGTAATGAAATCACTGAAGTTACCCAAAGATCTAGTACGGGCGGGCTTAATGAGATCCTTATCGTTACAAATAATGTAAGCCAATGGGATGGGGAAATTGGAGATAGCATAAGAAGAAATTTTACAAGAGAATTAAAACTGTTGCCAGTGCCTGAGCAAGAGTTTAAAGTAGTTAATATCAATGAAGCATCTATTTCTAAAAAGATTTTTAAGAAACATCACAATATATTTATTGTCAATATTGACCCTTCTATAAAAGAAGCCTTTGTGGAATCTAAGAAAGATTTATGGGCTGCTCCGCAAATTGTGGTTAAAATAAATGCACCTAATATTCATGAATGGCTGATTAGCTTTGAGGAGGTCAAAGAAAATAGTTTCGACTTATTTGTTGATAATGAGCGTACAAGGATAATGAATAGTTATGGGTCTAAATTTAAAAATTTAAAGATTTCTAAGGAATTGAAAAAGTATTTTCATATCGATATGAATATTCCAAAAGGTTATTCTGTGACAAAAGTAGACAGTACGAAATTATGGGTTCGTAAAGAAACGGCTGCTAACTCTATGAATATCATCGTTTATACACAGCCCTATCATTCCACAGCCGACTTTGATCATAGAAGTATTTTGTTGAGAAGAAATAATTTAACTAGAACATATATACCTGGACCAACAGTTGGTTCCTATCAGGTGATTTCTGATGAATATATTGAGCCTATTTCTAAAGAACTTTCTTATAATAACATGTTCGCCGTTGAGATGAGAGGGTTATGGAGAGTTGAAAACGACTTTATGGGAGGCCCTTTTATTTCCTATACTTTTGTTGATGAAAAAAGAGGGAAGCTCATTACTATTGATGGATTTGCTTATGCTCCAAAACAAAAGAAAGCACCTTTGATGAGAGAATTAGAAGGTATGCTTTGGTCCTTGAAACTTGTTGACTAATTGATGCTTTTTAACTTTCATACTCATAAAATAGGGGAGGGCATTTTTAATTATAGACTTGGGTTTGATAAAAAACCTCCTCCAGAAAAAGGCGATTTTTCAATAGGGATACACCCTTGGGATATTGATAGCATTGATGTTGAACAAGCATTGCTTGATTTGGAAAATTATATTGATTTACCCAATTGTGTTGCTCTTGGGGAGGTTGGTTTAGATAAAGTTTGTGGCACGAATTTGGCATTACAAAAAGAGATTTTTTATAGGCAAATTAGAATAGCTCAGAAGTCTCAAAAACAAGTACTCATTATTCATTGTATAAAGGCTTATCAGGAACTATTAGTTATAAAAAAGGAGGAAGACTCAATATTTAAATGGGTTTTACATGGGTTCAATGGTGGTAAAGATTTAATTGGTCAGTTACAGAAGAATGGATTTTATTTTAGTATTGGTCATTTATTATTAAATCCAAATTCCAAAATTGCCCAAAGTATTTCAGCTATTTCCTTGAATCGACTTTTTTTAGAAACCGATGAAAGTGAGCTGGGAATAGAAGATATTTATAAAGCGGTAAGCCTAAAATATAGAA
This sequence comes from Lentimicrobium sp. L6, assembly GCF_013166655.1. NCBI lineage: Bacteria > Pseudomonadati > Bacteroidota > Bacteroidia > Bacteroidales > Lentimicrobiaceae > Lentimicrobium > Lentimicrobium sp. L6. The sequence continues at coordinate 11,005 of NZ_JABKCA010000073.1, read as the reverse complement.
TTGAAGAGAAGGTTTTGATACATGAAATTGAAAAAAACAGAAGGCTTATTTTTAGCGAATAAAAAATGAATATAAATAGGCTGAAATATGATATTTATTAGGCTTTTCTATTGGAAAAATTAATAATATTGCAGTTGAATAGATTTTACCAAATTTTAAATTATAATATATTAGATATGAGCGTTTTGGAAAATTTGAAGTACACCAAAGATCACGAATGGATTCGTGTTGAGGGCGATGAAGCCTATATTGGAATCACTGAGTTTGCTCAAGGTGAGTTAGGTGATATCGTTTTTGTAGAAGTGGAAACTGAAGGTGAGAGCCTTGATAAAGAAGAAGCTTTCGGTACGATTGAAGCTGTTAAAACGGTTTCTGATTTATTTATGCCCATCAGCGGCGAGGTTGTAGCGTTTAATGCTGAGTTGGAAGACGCTCCAGAGTTAATCAATACTGACCCGTTTGATAAAGGTTGGATCATCAAAGTGAAATTAGCTGATGCTGGTGAACTCGATTCTCTTTTGAGTGCTGATGATTATAAAGCTTTAATAGAAGCTTAAGAATATACAATAACAGAGCTTTAGAGAATTAAAATAATTTTCATATTTTAGCGGCTCGTAAAAAAAGAAAAATAACGCCTTTAAATAATAACATTATGGAAAGAAGAAAATCCGAAAAAGCAAATTTGGAGACCAAGAGAACGGTATTCCTTGAGATTGGCTTTGTTATTGCTCTGGCGGTGGTTTTTGTAGCTATGGAATGGAAAAGCTATGACAAGCAAGAATACGATTTGGTTCAGCGTGTTGTAGATGATACTCCAGAAGAAATCATTCCTATAACAGAGCAAAAAGTTAAGCCACCTCCACCAAAACCTCCACCACAAGTTACTTTAATCAACGTTGTAGAAGATGATGTTGAGGTGGAAGATGAAATTGAAATCGATGTAGATATGGACGACGACACCGAAATGGAAGAGTACGTACCTATTGTTGAAGAAGAGGAAGAATTAGTAGAAGAAGAAATTTTCCTTGTGGTAGAGCAAATGCCATCATTCCCTGGTGGTGAGCAGGAAATGTATCGTTACATTGGTAATAATATTGAATATCCAAGAATGGCGAAAGAAAGCGGTATAAGTGGTCGTGTATTCGTAACATTCGTTGTGGAAAAAGATGGTGCTGTAACCGACGTTCAAATCCTTCGTGGTATTGGCGGTGGTTGTGATGAAGAAGCCATTAGAGTAATCAAATCTATGCCTAAGTGGCAAGCTGGTATGCAAAGAGGAAAACCTGTAAGGGTTCAATACCGAATGCCTATTAAGTTTACACTACAGTAAAAAATATTAAAGCAGCCTTTTGGGCTGCTTTTTTTATGTTTTTTTCCTTCCATTATTTTGATGTACCAACCCTTTCTCAGCTGTGTTTATGCTATTTTTATTGAGCTATTAAGTCATTTATTTAAAATTAGAGCACTTTGATACCACTCAACTTTTTATTACATTTGCGCTCCAATTTAGAATAATTATAAACAGCTACATGAAAACACACAAGCATTCTAAATCCTATATTTCTGAAGTTCTTAACGATTATAAACTAGCCAACGAAAGTAGGCAATTGAGCTTATTAGGAAGACGTGAGGTCTTAACAGGAAAAGCTAAATTTGGTATTTTTGGGGATGGTAAAGAAATCCCACAGCTAGCCATGGCCAAAGTTTTTGAAGATGGTGATTGGCGCTCAGGATACTATCGAGATCAAACCTTTATGTTTGCCACAGGCATGATGACTCTAGAAGAGTTTTTCTCCCAGTTATATGGAGATACCAATGTGGAAAATACTCCTGCCAATGCAGGGCGTTTAATGAATAACCATTTTGCTAGCCGTAGTTTAGATAAAAATGGAAATTGGAAAAATCTAAGCGCACAAAAGAACTCTAGCCCAGATATTTCACCCACCGCTGGACAAATGCCAAGAGCTTTGGGCCTAGCCTTAGCTTCTAAATTATATAAAGAAAATGAAGCCCTCCACACTTTTACTAATTTCACTAAAAAGGGAAATGAAGTTACTTTTGCTACCATTGGCGATGCCAGTACTTCTGAAGGCCATTTCTGGGAAACTATAAACGCAGCCGGAGTGATGCAAGTTCCTCTTGCTGTTAGTGTTTGGGATGATGGATGGGGAATATCAGTTCCAAATACCTACCAAACTACCAAACAAAATATTTCTGAAGTCCTTAAAGGATTTGAGAATAATGAATTAGGAAAAGGATATAAAATACTAAAAGCAAAAGCCTGGGATTATCCTGAGCTTTGTAGAATATATAAAGAAGGAATAGAGCATTGTCGTAAAGAGCAAAACCCAGTTCTATTTCACATCACAGAAGTCACTCAACCACAAGGACACTCTACCTCCGGTAGCCATGAGCGTTATAAGTCAGAAGAAAGGCTGCAATGGGAGAAAGATTTCGATGGCATTGCAAGAATGAGATCTTGGATATTAGAGGAGGGCATCACTGATGAATCTACCCTAGTAGAGATAGAGAAGGCAGCAATTATCCGAGCAAAAGAAGCCAAGAAAACAGCTTGGAAAAGGTTTTTACAACCTATCAAGAAAGAGCGTGACGAATTATTGGCCACGGCAAATATTTCATCTTGCCATTGTTCCAATACACCTCAAATTGATTCCATTAAGAAAGATTTAAAAATGGTGGGTGAGCCTATTCGAAAGGAAATCATCAGTTCAGCTAGGAAAATTCTTCGCTTGGTTTGTGATAAGTGTAGTGATCCCAATCATTCCCTTAAAGCCAATGTGACCAATTGGTTGGAAAAGGAAATGGAGAAAAATAGTGATAGATATAATTCATATCTACATAGTCCTCATGCATCTTCCGTTCTAAATGTAGAAGCTATTGCTCCTATTTATGAAGAAAGACCTAAACAAGTTCCAGGTCGCGAAATTCTTCGCGATAATTGGGACTATATTTTTCAGAATAACCCATTAGTTGTTGCATTTGGCGAAGATGTTGGAAAAATAGGAGGTGTAAATCAAACTTTCGAAGGCTTACAGGAAAAACATGGCGAAGAGAGAATCTTCGATGTGGGTATTCGTGAGGCTACTATTATTGGTCAAGGATTGGGTTTGTCACTTCGTGGATTTAGGCCTATTGCTGAGATTCAATATTTCGATTACCTCCTCTATGGTTTACAAGTGATGAGCGATGATATCAGTACCATGCTTTACCGTACCAAAGGTGGGCAAAAAGCACCAGTAATCATTAGCACACGAGGGCATAGGTTGGAAGGTATCTGGCATAGTGGTTCTCCATTAAGTATGGTCATCAATTCCATTAGAGGGATGTATGTTTGTGTACCTAGAGATATGACTCAGGCAGCAGGTATGTATAATACCTTATTGAAGAGTGACGAGCCCGCTTTAGTTATTGAGCCACTCAACGGCTATCGTTTTCGCGAGCCACAACCCCAAAATATTGGTGAATTTACCATTTCCTTAGGACAACCAGAAGTTTTACGAGAAGGGAAAGATCTAACGATTGTGACATACGGTAGCTGTTGTAGAATTGCCATGGATGGAGCAGACCAATTAAGTGAATTTGGTATCGATGCCGAAATTATTGATGTTCAAACCTTGCTTCCATTCGATAGAACTCATCGTATCTTAGAGTCTTTAAAGAAAACCAATAAGGTTATTTTCTTTGACGAGGATGTTCCTGGCGGAGCTACTGCCTATATGATGCAGAAGGTTATTGAAGAGCAAAAAGGATTCTATCATTTAGATGCTGAGCCCTTAACTTTAACGGCTAAGGCACATCGTGCAGCTTATAGTACCGATGGTGATTATTTTTCCAACCCTAATGCTGAAGATGTTTTCGAAAAAGCTTATAATATGATGCATGAGTATCATCCAGAGCGGTTCCCAAAGATATTTTAGATTTAAAAAGCGGACTTTAAAGCCCGCTTTTTTATTGTCCTAGCTTTTACACTCCAAGTGTGAGTGGTGAGTATGGATAGCTATCTGATGCTTACCTTTATAGGAAGTACAAAATCAACAGCTACTTTTCTAATACCTTGTACTCCAGGCTCCCAATTTGGCATCATGTTTACAACTCGTAAAGCTTCTGTATCACTTGCTGGGGCTATGCCACGATGTATTCGAGCATTTGTAACTTGTCCTTCAGCACTGATGGTGAATGCAATAAATATCTTCCCACTAACGCCTTGTTCTAAATCTATTCTAGGCAGTTTGAAATTTCGAGCCACAAAAGAAAGCATGGCTGATTCTCCTCCAGGAAAAACGGGCTTTGTTTCTACTTTATAGTAGGGGAGGATTTCTTCGATTTCTAGTTCTACTTCTTCATTGGGTTCCCAAGGTTCCAGGGGCTCCTCAAAATCAATAGTGGGATCGAATATTTCGGTTTCCTCTGTAATATTGTCATCAGGAACAATATTTAAAACCATAAATGATTTTGGTTTCTCCGGTATTTTTTCTTGCTTTTTAAGAATAATAGGGCTGATTAATTCATCTTCATGATAATTGGATTCGTAGAGATTATCATAAATGATTTTATCATAGGATTTGTATTCAAAAGAAAACAATATTGCTGCAAGAGCAAGTACAAATCCTATTTCTAAGAAGATGATTTTTTTGTTTTCTAGGTTGGCGGATGATGATTTTCGTTTATTCATGATTCGATTTTTTAAGGTTTTACAAATGATTAGGCATAACAATTGATTAGCCATTCGCTTTTGTTATGTTTCCTAGAATATCGATATGAAAGGAGGTTTTTAAGGAATAAATAACAAAACCGTGCCAAAAATGGGATATTGATGGTTTAATTCTTGAAAATCAGTTTAGCATTTCTGTATAATGACTTTGTTATTGTAAAAACACCGTTAAAATGCCGCATCTCTTTGAATATCATTTGATATTGTTGTAATAATTATTGTATTTTTGTAACACTTAACGCATCAATAAAGTATAAAAAGTAAAATCACAGCTATGAGAAAATTTCTACTATTAATAGCCATCTTATTTGTATCAATTAGTTATGTAGATGGTCAAAGCGCTAAAAAACTGCTTCGTACAGGAAGTAAACAATATAAAGAGAATCAAATAAATGAGGCCAAAGCTACTTTGACTCATGCCATCAAACTTGATCCTAACATGGTGGAAGCTTATGAAACAAGAGCTCAAATCTATACTCAACAAGGCGAAATTGAATCTGCTATTGCTGATTGGGATATGGTAAATAAGCTTACTCCAAAGGAAGAAATTCCATGGTTGAAAAATGCAGACCTAAATATTCAGATTGAAGATTATAAAAAAGCTTCTTCAAAATATGCGGGATATTTAAATATTGAAACCAAGGATTTAGTTGTTTACGATAAACAAATTGCCTGTTTGAAAAAAATTGAAGATTGGGAGAAAGCATTGTTTTATGCTAAGAAAAAATTGGATGTAAAAGAAACTCCAGAATCACATTTTGAAATCGCAAACCTTCAGTATATTTTAAAGAATTATACTGCTGCTGAAGCCAGTTATAAAGAAGCTATCAAAGAGTCCCCTAATAATATTGATTATCACAATGGCTTAGCATTATCTTTTTACTATCAAGATAGGTATGATGCTGCCATTGGGGAGTGCAATATTGTTCTTCGCTCTGACAAAAGCAATAAAGTTGCCTACCTTACTCGGGCCAATAGCTACCATAAAAAAATTGAATACAGTTATGCTATCAATGATATGTCAAAGGTAATTGTGATGTATAAATCTGATGATGATTATACCGATAACCTTAATTTCAGAGGAGACTTATATTTAGAATACAGCCAGCATATGAATGCCATTGGCGATTATTCTGCTGTCATTAATAAAGACCCAAAAAATTCATACGCCCTCTATAAAAGAGCTCAAGCTTATGAGGAAATTGATAATGAAGTAAAGGCACAAGAGGATTTACTACGTATTATAGGTTTGTCTGCTGGAGGAGTCGTGGTAGCAGATGCTATGCTCACGGATTCAAAGTCTCGTTTGTTTGAATTAAGACGAGAAACAGATGCCCCATCAGTTCATGTAATTAATGATAATGTTAAAGATAAAACACTAAGAGTTAATAATGAAACCGAAATGGTTGATTTAAACTTACAAGTTCAAGATGATAATAAGATTGAGAGTTTAGTTATAGATGGAAATGGCATTGAAGTAAATTCTAATTCAGGAAGTCTAGAGTTAACACAATCTATTTCAGTGCTTGATAAGGAATCTTTTGATATCACCGTTGAGGATGTTTACGGAAATAAATCAACAACAACTTATAATATCTTAAGGGTTGAAAATAATATTCCAGTAGTGGCTTTTATGAATCCTTTCGTAAATGAAAATAACGAAATGATATTGGATGCTGATGATTCTAGAGTTTATTTCGAAGGAAGTATTACTGATGAAAGTTTGATTAAATCCATATTGATTGATGATGTGGTTATCCCTTTCAGTCGTGATGAAGCTAATCCCGTATTCTCTACAAATATGGATCTACGCGATAAGACTAAAATTGTGATGATTGTTACCGATATCTATGACAATAAATTAGAAACAGAATATTTCTTGAATAGGGAGGAGGCTCTTTATGCTGCTGATAGCCCAATGGGAAAAACCTGGGTGGTATTTATTGAGAATTCAGAATATGAGTCTTTCGCTTCCCTAGATGGACCAGTAAAAGACGTGAGGTTAATGCGATCGGCTTTGGCAAACTATGAAATCCATAATTTTATACATCGCCCCAATATGAGTAAATTGCAAATGGAGCGTTTTTTCAGTATTGAATTGCGTGATATGGTAAAAAATCAAAACGTTAACTCTTTGGTAGTTTGGTATGCTGGTCATGGTAAATTTCAAAATGAAACTGGTTATTGGATTCCTATTGATGCAGATCGAACAGATGAATTCTCCTATTTTAATTTGAATAACCTAAAAGCAAGTATGCAAGTTTATGCCAATGATTTAACACATACTTTGGTGATAACAGATGCTTGTGAATCTGGGCCTTCTTTCTATCAAGCCATGAGAAATGATATTGAGATTAGAACTTGTGCCGATGAAAAAGCAGTGAAGTTTAAATCATCTCAAGTACTTTCTTCAGCTGGCTATGAATTGGCCTCTGATAATTCACAATTTACTAAGACTTTTGCCAATTCATTAATTAATAATTCTGAGGCCTGTTTGCCCATTGAAAGTATTGTATTAAACGTGGGTGAAGCTGTAACTAAAGACAACCAGCAAAAACCTCAGTTTGGTAAAATTGATGGTCTTGAGGATGAGAATGGAACTTTCTTCTTTATTAAAAGGGAGGCAGATATTCCAGCTACAGATACGGCAGAAGAAGCAACAGATGATAATCAGGAATAAAGCCTGATGTCATGCATATTAAACACATTCTAGGGCTTGTTTTTAAAAGAACATTAAGTGTTTCGCTTTTTGTTATCCTCTCTTTTTTAGCATATTCTCAAACCTATTATTTCGAAAATTATAGTGTAAGAGATGGCCTTTCTAATTCAAAAGTATATGATATTCTTCAGGATGATGGTGGGTATATATGGTTGGCAACTCCTTCGGGTTTAAGCCGTTTTGATGGTGAGAGTTTTAAGAATTTTGGAACGGAGGATGGTATACCTGAAAATTCAATTAGAGCTTTATTCCTAGATTCGGATCGTCAATTATGGTTGGGTTATGAAAATGGAAATGTTTACCTGAAAACTAAATTAGGTTTCAGAGAGGTTATAAACGATTCTATTAAGGCCAAAGGAGAAATAAGTGATATTACCCAGAATACCAATGGAGATATTATCATTGGTACCATTGGGGCAGGATTGTTTATTATTCAGAATGTAAACTCTGATCAAGAAACCATTAGTCATTTTTCAGGTAGAGATGGTATCGACTCCCAAATTTACAATGCATCGGCTGCAAGTGATGGGCGAATATTTTTCGCCACCAGTGTGGATATGAAATATATGGATGCTGATAGCGCTAAATTTCATTTCTTTCGACCCTCAGGTTTTCCTTCTTTCTTTTTAACAACTACCCTAATGGAAGATACAAAAGCAAACCTTTGGATTGGAAAACATAATGGTGGACTTTATAAATTCGATGCTCAAGATTCTGTTTTCACATTCTTCGATCATAGAGATGGCTTAGCCCATAATTGGGTGAGTACTATTTTTGAGGATTCTAAAGGACAAATATGGGTGGGTACCTGGGGAGGAGGAGTGAGTTTAGTAGTAGAAGACAGTGTGCAGGTTAATTTTAATGTGAAGAATGGTCTTCAGGGCCAGAGTATTCAGAAGATAACGGAAGATACAGAAGGGAATATATATATTGCTACTCAAGAAAATGGGTTTTATATTTTTAAAGGTAATCAGTTTTTATCTATGACAGAAGACAATGGCTTGCCCAATGAGCAAATTTTTGATATCTGCGAAGTAAATGATAGCCTTATCCTATTAGCCACAAATTATGGGGTGGCTGTTTTAGAATTTTCAACATCAACTCAAGCCGAAGTTTTAGCAATCTATAATCAAAAAAATGAAGATGCTATTTCTTTTGAGGGATTGATATCCAATAAAATAAAGAATTTAGTTCGCGACAAAGATGGTAATATTTGGATAGGTTCTGCCTTATCGGGAATCCAAAAATTTAATACCAAAACAAGAGAGTTTCAATATGATTATGTAATCAACTCTAACCTGCCAAAAAATGCTAAAATGATTCATGATCTTGAGGTAGTGGGTTCTGATCTTTATATTGCTACTGTTGATGGCCTGATTAATTACGAGGTTAATAGCGGAAAAATATTTAAACTTTCTCAAACCGATGGATTATCAGACCGTGATATAGAGACTTTGTATCGAGGAGAACAGGATAAATTATGGATTGGAATTCGAAATGGAGGGATTAACAATATAGATAAAGATGGAAATATCACCATCCTCGAAAAAACCCGAACCATAACCCCTATATGTTTTGCGGAAAGTCCAAGTGGTCAGCTTTGGGTAGGAACCTTTGATGGCGTGTTTAAATTAGTAGAGGATAGTTTAGTAAAAGTAATTGACCAGCAATCTGGTTTGCTTTCTAATTATGTGAGCCTATTGCACTTTATGGATGACAATAGAATAGTTGTTGGAAGTAATAATGGCTTAAATGTTTATTATCTTGATAGCAAGGAAATCATCCATTATAATAAGAATGTGGGCTATACTGGAATTGAAACCAAGACCAACTCCTTTTTAAAACGAAAAGATGGGGTCTTGCTTTTTGGGACCACAGGGGGACTTATGATTTATGATACCAAAACAGAGGATCGTAAATTAAAAGAAGCTTTTATTCATTTGGTACAAATGAAAGTGAATATGGAGGAGGCTCCTATGATCTCTGGAGCCACATTCCCTTACGATGAAAACTCTTTTAGTTTTAATTATCATGCCATCTCATTAAGTAATCAGACTGATCTGAAATACCAAGTGATGCTAGATGGTTTAGATCTTGGTTGGAGGGAGGTGACTAATTCAAAGAATATTAGTTTCTCACAATTGCCCCCAGGGAAGTATCAATTATTGGTGAAGGCCATTACATTCGATGGAGTAGAAAATGAAACTCCGGCTCAATACTCGTTTACTATTCGACCACCTTTCTGGCAAACTTGGTGGTTTATTAGCGGAAGTTTATTGATCATCATCGCCTCTACATTTTATGGAGTGCGCTATCGAATTTACCTCCTCAAAAAGGAGAAAAAGATATTGGAGCAAAAAGTACTTGACCGTACTAAAGAGATCTCGCTCAAAAACGACTTGTTAGCCGAAAAGAACAAACATATTACCGATTCCATAAACTACGCTCGTAGGATTCAGTATGCTGCCATGAGGCCGGAGGAGCATTTGTATCAGCTCTATGCCCAAGCTTTCATCCTCTATCAACCTAAGGATATTGTGAGTGGCGATTTCTATTGGTATATCAAGAAAGGCAAGCACCTTATTATTGCAGCAGCTGATTGTACAGGTCATGGTGTGCCTGGAGCATTTATGAGTATGTTGGGTATTGCTTACCTCAATGAGATTGTGGGTAGAATGAACAAGTTTGTGGCCAGTGATATTTTAGAGAAGCTGAGAGATAATGTGATTAATGCCTTGCATCAAAGTAATAGTGCTGATACTGCCAAAGATGGAATGGACATTGCATTGATTATCTTAGATACAGAAACCAGAAAGCTACAGTTTTCAGGTGCCTATAATCCCCTGTATATCATTCGTGAAGGCGAGTTGATTGAGCAAAAAGGAGATCGTATGCCTATTGGAGTTCATGCCAGAGATAAGGAAGCTTTTAGCAATCATAAAGTAAATCTACTTGCCGGAGATCAGCTGTATTTCTTCACCGATGGTTTTGCCGATCAATTTGGTGGACCAAAAGGTAAAAAGATGAATTATAAGCGTTTTAAAAACCTCATTCTTGAACAGAAAAAACAGGAGCTTACACAACAAAGAGAGAACATGCTTCTGGCCTTTAATGATTGGAAAGGCGAGCAAGAACAGTTAGATGATGTTTTGGTGATAGGGGTGAAGGTGTAGGGGAAAAGTACTTAAAGTACTTAGAGTTCATAAAGTGCCTAAAGTACTTAAAGTTATGGCTAGGTTTTTTCTTAATAGAATTACCTCCGGTAGAAGCATTTATGGAGGAGAATTGGAGTAGGTTTAAAATTCAGAGTTTTAAGTTTAAAGTTCAGAGTGGAGTAGCGTTGGAGAAATACATGGCGAAGATTAGCTAGCATTCGTGTAAATCCAAACCAGCATAAACCATTCGTGCATTTGTGGTAGCTTATCATTAAGCAGTAAGATGAGCATTGTCTGGGCAAATCGGATCAACGTGTTTTTCTTGGGGATGGACAATCTAGTCATTTTTTTCTCTTGTTAATTTAGGAAGCTATTATTAATAAATATATTACTCAAATG
>NZ_JABKCA010000072.1 GCF_013166655.1 Lentimicrobium sp. L6 | reverse complement strand
GAGTTCCCATGGCATCAATAGTGATAATATTGCCTGAAATACACAGTTTTTCTATTAAATCGGGAATTGCTGTTATTTTGTTTGATTTTTCATTTACCCGTACTTGACCCAAAAAATAAATTATTTTGACTTGCCCAGGCGCTAACCATATGAACAGGAGACTTTTTCCCTCTAGAGTTTGCTCCTCTTATTGTTTTACCATCTATTGCGATTACTTGTACTTTTTATATTGTCGATATTGAATTTACCCATTCAATAAAACAAGTTTCGAATTGATTGCTGTCAATTGCTGAAAACACCCTGTTTATGGTGTCTTCAGAAGGTATCCCATTTGATAGAGTAAGAAATTTTCTTAAAAACACTTCTTTTGATTGAGCAAACTCTCTCATTTATTTCCATGTTTCTGCGCCACAAATCACTGAAATTATTCCAACAAGAAGGATATCGGATATATTGTGAAGTTGGTTTATATGGCTTCTAGGATCGTCTATAGTACCGAAAATACTTATTAGATTATTTGTTGTTTTCATTCCTTATAACATATAGATAATCAATGCAAAAGAGTGATTTACTCTATAATATATAAATATATGGTATTATTATATTTAATTAATTTTCTTAAAAAAGTGTGAGTTTGCCCTGCCAAAAACAACTCAAAATTAGACTAATTCATTTGAATTCCTTATCTTTGTGTTCTCTTTTAAAAAAATAGAAATACTGCATTCTTAAGTATGAGACTTTTCGATGCACAAAAAAAACAAGATTTATGATTTTAAGGAACCTGATTCCATTAACTTCAAAAAACTCAATTATAAGCCAATTAAAGCAGCGTATTAAATCACGCTCTAGCTCCACAGCCCGGCCTCCCGGAAATTAGTCTTTTTAGCAGTTTTCGTTTATTATTCACAAGTAAAACTTGTTCTGTTATGTTACATATTGTAGACATAATCATTTTTGTGGTTTACTTTATTGCCATGATTTCTGTTGGATTCTATTTTTATTATAAAAATAAGAGTGTAGAAGATTATTATGTAGGCGGCCGTAAATTAGGGAGCTGGCATATTGGTCTATCCGTTGTCGCTACTGATGTTGGGGGAGGTTTCAGTATTGGTTTGGGTGGTCTTGGGTACTTAATAGGCATATCCGGTTCTTGGATGCTTTTTACAGGATTACTAGGAGCATGGCTCACTGCCGTGGTTTTAATACCCAGAGTTAATCAGTTATCACATCAAGAAAAATGGTATACTTTCCCCCAATTATTTGGCTTTTTCTATAACAAAAAAGTAGCGTTTTTGGCGGGAATTATATCAGCGATAGGATATATTGGTTTTACTAGTTCACAGCTTTTAGCAGGAGCTAAACTAGCATCGGCAACCTTCATAGAAATTGACTTACAAACAGCATTGATTATCATGGGAGCCATTGCAGTAGTGTATACTGCTATTGGAGGATTAAAGGCTGTTATTTATACCGATACTATTCAATGGATTATATTAATGGCAGGTCTCATTTTTATCGGTATTCCCATAAGCTATTATAAAGTAGGAGGCTACGAAGCCATACAAAATACACTTGCTCCTGAGTTTTTAAGCCTGACGAATATCAAATGGCAACAAATCATCAATTGGCTATTTACCATTGTTCCGATTTGGTTTGTGGGAATGACCTTATACCAACGCATTTATGCTGCTCCAGATGTTAAAACTGCTAAAAAAGCCTGGTATATTGCTGGTTTATTCGAATGGCCTTTAATGGCCTTTATGGGAGTGGCTTTAGGGTTAATGAGCTGTGTAGCATTCGAAAACAACATGTTTGAATCTCAAGGATTTAGTACAGGATCAGCCTTTGATGCAGAAATGGGACTTCCCTTACTCTTAAATACCATTTTACCCGTAGGACTCATGGGACTAATGTTATCAGCCTATTTCTCTGCTATATTATCCACAGCAGATTCTTGCTTAATGGCCGCCTCAGGAAATGTACAAACTGATATCTTGGGACGAATCTGGCCTTCCTCGCAAAACAATAAAAAACATCTGAGAATCTCTCAAATTATTACCATTACAATTGGGTTTTTAGCCATCATTTTGGCCAATTATATGACCAATGTACTGGAGCTCATGCTCTACTCTTATGCATTCATGGTGAGCGGACTGTTTATTCCTGTTCTGATGGCATTATATACCAAGAAACCAAATGCCACTGCTGCTTTTGCAGCCATGATTACAGGAGGCTTTACAACCATATTTTTAGCAGAAACCGGATGGAAACTGCCATTGGGTTTAGATGCGAATATTTTCGGAATCTCTGCTTCGCTTATCATATATTTATTAATCAGTCAATTATCAAATAAAAACACACATGTTAGAAATTAAAAGAATTAATAATAATCAAGAATTTAAAGGAACTACAAGAGATGAATTTGTAGATTTTTTATTCCTCCATTTAGGCAAATTTGGCGACCCCAAGAAAGATATTCAAAAATGCTTGAGCTATGCTTTTAGCGATGAAAAATCTGAAGGTGGTTATGCATTGGCTGCTTTTTATGAGAGTAAACTAGTCGGTGGACTTATCATGAATAAAACTGGAATGGGAGATTATATTCCAGATTGGATTTTAGTCTATGTAGCAGTAGATGCTTCTTATCGTGGAAAAGGTTTTGGTAAACAAATCATTGCAAAAGCCTTTAATAATTGTGAGGGGCGAATCAAGTTGCATGTGGAATACGACAATCCAGCAAAAAGACTCTATGAAAGAATGGGATTTACTACAAAATATGCAGAAATGAGATACGAAAATAATAAATAACAATATGGCTTATTTAGAAATCAATATTACGGAAATAAAAAGCAATATCAGAAAAATTAGCACCTATCTGAATAAGCACAACATACATTGGAGCTTAATTACCAAGGTGTTTAGCGGAGACAAAGATTTTATGAGTAAAGTCTTAACTCCTGATATTGTAAAAGACTTACACTCGGTGGGCGATTCAAGACTTTCAAGTCTCAAAAACCTCAAAGAATTAAATCCAGAACTCGTTACCATCTATATTAAACCCCCAGCTATGGCTTATTTGGAAGATGTGGTGAGATATGCAGATATCTCCACCAACACCTCTCTTAAAACCATAAAAGCCTTAAACGAAGTGGCCAAAAACCAAGGTAAAATACACAAGGTATTGGTAATGATAGAGCTTGGTGAGTTACGAGAAGGTGTGAACCGAGAAGACTTTGCTGAGTTCTATAAAAACATATTTAACCTCTCCCATATTGAAGTCGTTGGAATTGGTAGCAATTTAGGATGTATGTACGGTATTGAACCAACCTACGACAAACTCCTTCAACTCATTTTATATAAAGAGCTTACTGAATTAAAACATGGCGATAAATTACCTTTAGTTTCTGGTGGAAGCTCCATCACTCTTCCTATGGTTGAGACCTCTTCAATTCCTAATGGTATTAATCATTTTAGAATTGGAGAAGCTGCTTTTTTTGGTACTAGCCCTTTAGATAATACCCAATTTCTAGATTTGTGTACGGATACTTTTAATTTTTATACTCAGATTATTGAATTAGAGGAAAAAGATATTGTTCCTGATGGCGTGATCAGTGAAGCCAATATTGGCCATACAGCTGAATTTGCAGATGAAGACAATTCGAGAAAAAGCTACAAGGCTATCCTAGATTTTGGACTGCTTGATGTAGATCAAGAAGGCCTAACATCAGATGACAAAACTATCAAATTAGTAGGAATCACCTCTGACATGACGGTTGTAGACATTGGAAACAATAAACATAAAGATAAATCTAAGAAGTATAATGTGGGTGACCACCTTTGCCTTAACCCTAGCTACCTCGCAGTAGCTCGCCTTTTAAGTTCTAAATTTGTGGAAAAGGTTTTTATAGAATAGTGATAAAATCTGAATAGAATGAAATATCAGACCTTTATCATCATTTAAAATAATTAAACCCTTATATTTAATGCTTAGTACTTCACTACTCGAAATCAAATGCAAAGCCATTGAAACAAATGTCCACTTCACTAGACAATTGGTAGGCCCCAAAGTAATTATTTCAGCCGTCATCAAAGGCAATGCCTATGGTCATGGAGTAGAAGTAGCCATTCCAGCCTTGGAGTATTCTGGAGTCAATCATTTTGCTGTTTTTTCATCCTCAGAAGCTCGAAAAGCATTTAAGGTCATGGATTCCTCAAACACCCTCATGATCATGGGCTTTATTTTTGAGGAGGACTTAAAATGGATCATTCAACATCATATTGAATTTTATATCTCTAATATAGAAATCTTAATAAAGGCTATTGATTTTTCTAAAGCACTTAAAATCCCTGCTCGAATCCATATTGATGTGGAGACCGGTATGAACAGAACCGGGTTATTATTAAAGGAATTAAAAAAAGTCATTCCAATCATTAATGAGAATAAAGAACATTTAATGCTTCAAGGTTTAACTTCTCATTTAGCTGGTGCCGAAAGCATCGCCAATTATACTAGGATTAAAAAGCAATTGGTGGTTTTTAGAAAAAGACGGAAACTATTATACGATAATGGTATCAAACCAAAACTGCAGCATATTGCAAGCAGTGCTGCCACCATTTCCTATCCAGATACGAGGTTAGATATGGTAAGAACTGGAGTATTACTTTATGGTTATTGGCCTACCAAAGAAACTTTCATTAATTATATTCATAGAAGAAAAGATAAATCTGACCCATTAAAACGAGCGATTATTTGGCGTACTCAAGTGATGGAAACAAAGACAGTTCCTGAAGGTGAATTTATAGGTTATGGTTTAAGTTTTCAGGCACAAAATAATATGAAAATCATGATTGTACCGGTAGGATATTGCAATGGATATAGTCGTTCCCTTAGCAATAATGGCCATGTGTTGGTGAAAGGCCAAAGAGCCCATATCATAGGAGGCGTTAATATGAATATGATTCTCTGCGATATCAGTATGATAAAAGAGAAAATCAATATTGGCGACGAAGTGGTTTTGATTGGTCAACAAGGGAATATGGAAATCTCATTTACCTCATTTGCTGATATGAATAACTCACTAAACTATGAAATTTTAGCTCGTTTACCAGAGAATATCCAAAGGGTTTGCACCATAGATGATTTAGGCTATTCTACAGCTCTCGAAACCTATATTTAGATTTACAATACAGTTTTTAGGAGATTCGCAAACCCAAAAAGAATTACCAAATAGGCCTAGAAACAATGTGACAGCATGAATATCTTTTTTACCTTCGTGCAGTACATTGTTAACCTTTGTGGTAAAAAATATTTTATGAAAAACAAGATCTTACTCATTACCCTCCTCCTATGGAGCATCCAACCTATGTTTTCCTGCACCGTGATTGCAGTAGGAAAAAAAGCCTCAGCCGATGGGTCTGTTATAGTTTCCCACACCGATGCTGGACCCGATTGTAGAATCCATTTGGTCCCCGGACAAAAGTTTAAAAAAGGAAGCTTTGCTCCTGTATATTGGGGTATGGTGGACTTGGGTCGTGATTTAGGTGATTATGGTGAAGTATTAGGTGAGATCCCTCAGGTAGAGGAGACTAATTCCTATTTCCAAACCGCTTATCCTCAAATGAACTCCTATCAATTAGCTATAGGAGAAAGTACTTTAAGTCAACGAGAAGAGTTAAAGTTAGACAGAACCATTTGCAAGCAAATCATGACCATAGAACAAGCTCAAGCTTTTGCATTACAACGTTGTAAAACTGCAGAAGAAGCACTGGTCTTGATCACTCAATTATTAGAATCTTATGGATTCTTGCCTTCTTGTGTGGAAGAAAGCGAATCATTAGTCATAGCAGATACCGAAGAAATTTGGGTTTTGGAAGTATTTAGTGTAGGCAACAAATGGGATCCCGAAAGTGGAAAACCTGGTTGTATTTGGGCTGCTCAAAGAGTCCCAGACGATCATGCCATGATTATTCCAAACTGGAGTATTATTAAACAAATTCACTTGGAGGATAAAGCCAATTATAGAGCCTCCTCCAATTATATGCAAGAAGCCATTGACCGTGGTTGGTACGATCCAAATTCTGGAAAGGCCTTTATCTGGCAAGAAGCTTATGCTCCTATTCCTCGCGAATGGGCCACTTCTCGTTTCTGGTTATTCTATGCCACATACGCTCCAAACTATGCCGATTGGCCAAATCGTTTCACGGATTCACCTTGGGATGGTGAAAACCAATATACTCAGTGGGTAGAGCCATTGAGCTTATATCCTTTCTCCGTAAAACCAGAAAAAAAAATCTCCGTTCAAGATATTATGGCTTTTCAAAGAAGTACTTTTTCTGGAACCATCTATGATAAAGAAAATGCCTCAGCATGGTATTATCCGAGCGATAGTGGTACTATGGTGAAAAGCCCAATTGCCACACCCTTTCCAACAGAAGAAATGAGAAAAGTACTCAAGATAAACAGAAGAAGAAATGTAGCTAGAGCCCGAGGAGAATACGGCATGATTACCCAGTTAAGGGGATGGCTACCCAATGAAGTGGGTGGCATTTATTGGTTCTATGTGGACAATGCTTTTACTTCCACTTATGTTCCTATTTATTCCGGCGTAACGGATGTGGCAGAATGCTATAAAACTTATGATGCCACTGCTTTCCAAGAAAACTCCTTTCGTTGGGGCGTTGATTTTGTGGATAACCTCCTCTATTTGCGTTGGCAAGATGCGGTGAAAACCCTCCACGAAAAACGTGATCCACTAGAAGCGAGTTTCTTTAGTGAACAAGAAGGAATTGATGCAATGGCTCAGGAATTACTCAAGAAAAATCCTAAAAAAGCTCAAGAATACCTCACTCAAATCACCATAGAAAGAATGAACAAAAGCCATAAGCTATTTCAAGATCTACGCTATGAATTGATTTCCAAGTATACCAATAATAAACAGGGGATTTAAGGAAAGATAGTACTTAAAGTATATTAAAGTACTTAGAGTTTAAAGTGATGTGGATTGAGTTTTCTTGATGAAATATTCTTCGATAGTATTTATTTTTAAAAGGGATGATGGTCATGCATGGGCAATTATCCCTTTTTATTTATAGTAAACTTGCTTTAGAGAATTAATATGTATTTATAAAGTAAAAAAAAGACTTTGCTTTCATAGCTTATTATTTTTAGCTTTACAGCTTAAACTTATCAAAACCATTTATCTTATGAAAAAGCTATATTTCCTCTTGTTATTTGTTGCTGTTCTCAGTCATTCATTTGCACAATATTCTTCAAAAATAGATATAAACCCTATACTCCGTGAGCATTACGATGCAGATGTTAAAAATTCTTGTCTTCAGTGGGTGTTAGAAAGTGATTCCAATCTTTTTTATAGCTCAGCAGAAATCCCACCATTGGTATTGGATAGTGTTTGGCAAGCCCTTTCTGCTGTGTATTATGAATTTGATATGCCTGAGAGAGATTCTGTTATTGATATGTATTGTATTCATCAATCATATAAAGAATATTTAGTTAAGCAGGTTCTATTTGTACCTGACTTTGAAAACCCAAATATCATTAGCTGGCTCAATCAAGACCCTGGTTATCCAATTCTGGATAGTATAATATCTAAATATGAATTTAATGTTGAAATAAAAGATTGGTATGTTACTTTAAGAACTGAACAAGAAATCAACATGTATTATGTTTTGGCCTTACTGAAATTAATAGACGGAATTGAAATTGCAGAACCTAATTATAATTCAGGAATAGATGGAAACCGCTTTACCTATAGATCTATAGGTGCTGATAAATACTTGTATTTTAATAAAGCTTGGGGAGATTGTTTGGCTGGCTGCTATGCACATCATATATGGCAGTTTAAGATTGATGAAAACAATAATGTAGAATATATTGGAACCTTAAGGCAATATGATGAAGATAATTCTATTGGTGAACCATGGAATTGTAATATAACTGGAATTATGGAAGATGATGAATTAGTATACATGGCTATATCACCAAACCCAGCCCAAGAATATGTTTCTTTTAGCATTCCATTTGAGAACAAAACAGAATATAGAATCTTAAACATTAATGGCCAAATAATAAAAAAAGGATATTTGATTGGGGATGATAATATTTCCGTTTCAGAGCTAAAAAAAGGCATCTACCTTATTCAATTGAATAGTATAAATAATATAAAAACATATAAAATTTCAAAAATATAGATTTGCTCATATGAACACTAATAACAACCTTTAAAATGAAAAAAAACACCCTTTTACTGCTTGTATTATTTGGTTTTAACAACATTTACGCACAGTGGTATAATGAAACCATAAATTTTGAGAGCCCTTCTTCCATGATTTGGATTGACGATAGTCAAGAAAATAATATTTGGCAAATCGGGACTCCTCAGAAAGAATATTTCGACGAGGCCTATTCTGTCCCCTATGCCATTTTAACCGATACGCTTCAAAGTTATGGGGAGAATATCCACTCTTCATTTATTGTTTCTGTAAAAGATTGGTTATGGTTTGAAGGCTCTCCAGCCATTCTCAGTTTTAAACATAAGTTTGATACCGATACATTGTCCGATGGAGGATATATTGATGTTTCTTACGATAACGGTGAAACATGGCTAAGTATTATTCATGATACTACTATGTTTAATTGTGAATGGTCACCAGGATATTATTTTTATTCGGAGAATTTTTATGACGATAATGATACCTTGTTTAATGGTAACGCAGGATTTAGTGGTCGTTCTGATGACTGGGAAACCGCATCATTTGAATGGCTTTATTGCCTAGGGGTAAAAGATTATTATCCAGATTCCTTAATGATTCGATTCAACTTCATTAGTGATGATATAGCGTCCAATAAAGCGGGTTGGATGATTGACGATATCAAATTACAATCCTTTGAATGTAGTTCTGTAAGTGAAAAAGAAAACACGATTTCTAGCTCCATCTATCCCAATCCTATAAACAGAAATTCAGTTCTTAAAATTGAAGGATGGCAAGGCAAAAGCTATGATATTGAAATTTTCGATTTGAATGGAAAACTAGTATACTCACAAATGAATAATGCTTCCAGTTTTCCTTTAAATAACATTTCATTTAACCCAGGTATATATTTCTATCAGATTAGCACTGATAATGAAGTGAAACATGCAGGGAAATTTGTGAAATAGTATTTATAAACACATTCCAAAACCATATATTCCAAGCAGTTGACTAATCCCTTTTGCGATCTTTGCATTTTTTCTTTGCATTTACTTTGCGTGAAAAGCATTAGAAATAAAACTTTTGATGAGTTCAATTGAAATATTGTAGCTAAAAAACGATCTCAGGTTTCTACCTTTTTCATAGCTTTACCAAAATTTAAAACGAACAAAACAGAGGAGGTTATCAATGAAGCAATACACTGTAGAAGAGCTTAACGAGATATTAAAAGGAGAATTAGTAGGAAGCACGAGTCATAAAATAGAAGGACCCGAGCAATTGGAAAAGGCCAAAGTAAACCATGTCACCTTTATTGGAAACAGAAAATATGTGAAACTTTGGGAAGCATCTCAAGCCAGTGTTGCTATTGTTAATGATAATTTGAAATTAGAAGCTGGAGAAAATCGCGCTCTTATCAAAGTGAAAAATGCGGATTTGGCCATGGCTAAAATATTAGAAGTTTTCGATCCGGGCCCTCCTCAGCTCGAAGAAGATATTCACCCTTCAGCAGTGGTTCATGAAACAGCAAAAATAGGCCAAGGCTGTAAGATTGGCGCCAATAGCTATGTGGGTAAAAATGTAGTTCTAGGAGATGGTGTAGTTCTTTATCCAAATGTGACCATACTTGACGATACCATCATAGGCCCAGCTACCGTGGTTTGGTCTGGTACTGTAATTCGCGAAAGAACAGAAATTGGAGCCTATTGTATTTTCCATACCAATGTAAGCATTGGTGCCGATGGCTTTGGTTATCGCCCTCGTGAGGATGGTCAAGGACTTCACAAAATCCCTCAAATTGGAAATGTAGTCATAGGAAATGCCGTTGAAATAGGAGCCAACTCCTGTGTAGATAGAGGTAAATTCAGCTCAACCATTATTGGTGACGGTTGTAAAATTGACAACTTGGTGCAGATTGCCCACAATTGTATCATGGGGCGTTCTTGTATTATGGCTGGTAGCAGTGGATTAGCAGGTTCTGTAACTCTTGGCGATGGTGTCATTATTGGAGGTTCGGCAAGCATAAAAGACCATGTTACCATCCATTCTGGCGCAACCGTCGGTGCCGGTTCTGGCGTAATGAATGATGTTCCGGCTGGAGGTACTGTTTTAGGTTACCCTGCCACCGAAGCTCGCGAAATGTTGAAACAATGGGTGGCTTTGAGAAGATTGGCAAAGAGCTAGAATTCAACACATGCTGTTTAGGTATTGCTGGAAATCACTGAAGTATTATATTCACACTCCTATACTGAACAGGACTTTCTATTTCTTCAATTTAATATTATGTTTTTAGGGATATCTATGCCGTTCTTTTTCAAAAATACTTATATACCTTTTGTATGCAACTTAAGCCATTCTATGTCTAGAAAAACATATGATTGGGATAGGAGATATTACTGCTTTATTCTTATCAAGCTTACTGAGAAATTATATTAATAGACCAATCCCGTCCTAAACGAATAAAAAAAGGCTCAGAAAAATTCTGGACTCCTTGTGAACTTAACAACTTTATTGCATAATGCATATAGATTGATTCCTCTATTACATTTTTTTGGCATCGATAAGAAGTATTGTAAATCCTCTTCCACCAAACTATCAGGTTCTAGAACTTTAATATCTTGAACCTAGGATGGAGCAGTTTGTCTTTTAATAGATTGTGTGAAACCACGTATAAATAGAAGAATAGCAAGAGATAGGAGAAGTAGTTTTCGCATTATAAAATTCATTATAAATATATTATATGTATTAACGGGTCAATTTAGCAAAATATTTCTATCTACATCATAAAAGTGCTTTGAAACAAAATAACTCTCTCAAGTAGGAATAAATTTATAAAGATTTGCGCAAAGTAAAAACAGTAATCTCACCTGGGCAATTAAAACGAAGCGGAACTCCAGAAACACCACAACCTTTACTAGTGAAACCTTGCATTTTTCCCATTTTCCAAAAGCCTTTGATAAACTCATCTCCCTCTTTTTGGTGACTGATGAGGGCTTTTCCTCCTGGTAAACAAACTTGTCCACCATGTGTATGTCCACAAAGATATAAATTATAATTATGATCAGCAGCTATATCGGCTAACTCACTCGTATGTACCAATGCCAATTTAAAACCAGGCTTATCACTAAAAGTCTGGAGGGTAGTATCTGTATAATATGAGAATGGATCGTCGGCACCCGAGACAAGAATTTTTTGACCATCTCTTTCCAACTCAATGGTCTCATTCACTAAAAAACTAATTTTCAAATCCTCTTCATATTGGGT
This sequence comes from Lentimicrobium sp. L6, assembly GCF_013166655.1. Taxonomy (NCBI): domain Bacteria; kingdom Pseudomonadati; phylum Bacteroidota; class Bacteroidia; order Bacteroidales; family Lentimicrobiaceae; genus Lentimicrobium; species Lentimicrobium sp. L6. Next base: position 14,266 of record NZ_JABKCA010000072.1, on the reverse strand, counting down.
CATGAGCCAAGTATCATGGTTACCGAGTATAGCCAATGGAGGAAACTCCTTTTGCAATAATTTAGCAAGCTCCTCTATAGGTTTTAATATTTGAATAAAGCTTCCACTGCTTTCTGAACGATAGTCTCCCGTTAATACAGCCAGATCAAAGTCTACTTGATCTACCACATGTAAAATACTGTGTAATAATTCTGGGGTGGAGTCGATATGTAAATCTGTTAGGTGGAGGATTCTAAAACCATCAAAATTAGAAGGCAGATTAGAGAATTTTAATTTATAATGATTAATTTCTATATTCCTGGCATTCTCATATCCCTTTTTATAATAACCTGAAATTTTTGCACCCCAAACTAAAAAGTTAAGAATTCTTTTAAAATAACTCCAATGACTTTTACTCTTTTTCCCATGCCTTTTGTGTTTAAATTGATCGGTCTCCAAAACGGAACGAGTAGTGGCCCAAAGCAATCGTTTCTCTTGGCTACCAAATGGTTTCTTATATTGATGAGCTTTTTTCATTGATTGATAAAGTTACTCAAAAAAATTAAAAAATACAATTTTCAATAAAACTATTACAGGGTGAACGCATACTTTGTTAAAAAGCTATATTTAGAAGATAACAGTTTAATCTATAGGTATAATGCTAGCGCGGAAATTTTTTCCGTGCGAAAATATTAACATTAAGGAATGTATTTAAATCACACCAAATCCGCGTAAGCTTTGTTAAAAATAATTAGAAAAATAAAAGTACGCGTTTGCCCTGAAAACTCATAAAGAACTAAGCCTAATTCATATAAATATCCAGCGACAATTTTTAAACCTATGGCTTGCTATTGTATAGAAATTTTAAGAAACAGACAACTAAGTAGCTGGATGAAAGAATGGCGCTTAAAGCCGACATGTAAAATTGATGCGCAAATCTTGATCTGAAATTCAAAGAGTAAATACAAACCAATGACTTATGAAAGCGTGAAGGATTAGAGATTTTGGGATATGAGAAAATAAACTACACATCTTGATAGCCATATTATTTGAATCGATAAAAATCATTCTGACCATAAATACTTTCCTACGGCAACAGTACAAAAGAAGCTATATATCATTTAAAGGCTTTTAAGCTTTAAGGAGAAAAACCATAATATCATCCAAATATCTTGGTTGCTGTTCTACTCTTCAAAACCTGATACATCAATACACCCAACAGAATAAAGATAGTTCCTATTATTTCCTTAAAACTCAAAACTTCATTCACGAAAATAAAGGCGAAAAGTGCAGCAAAAACAGGTTCTAAGGAGAATATCAATGCCACCTTTACTGAACTTTCGTATTTCTGAACCCAAACTGAAACGAAATAACAAAATAAGGTTCCAAAGGCTCCTAAATACATGATGGCCATTAGCGATTCAGAACTCATTATTACTCCTTCAAAACCACTATGATAAGCCACGAAAAAAGAACCAATGGCGCAAATGACACTCCCAGAAACAAACTGATATGTAATGAGCGATAAGGAATCCGTTGTTTTGACAAAACGGCCTGACAAGATGATATGAAAAGCTAAAGAAAAAGAGGTGATTAAAGTAATGAGGTCGCCTTTATTAAAATGGGTATCGAGGTCGTAGGTGAGTAAGAATAGGCCAATCATAACGATCAGAATAGAAACCACTTCGGGGTTTTTGATTTTTTGTCGATAAATTAAAACTAAGAGAATTGGAACTAAAACAACTGCAATTCCGGTAATAAAAGCAGAATGCCCGCTACTGGTATATTGTAAGCCGATGGTTTGCGAAATATATGTGGTAGTTAATAGCAAGCCTAGAATGGAACCATTTATTATCGCTTTCTTATTCCAAAGACTCTTCCTGTTTTTAAAGAAGACAAACAATAGCATGGGGATACTGGCCATGAGCATTCTTCCCAAAACAATATAAAAAGGATGAACCGATGCTACGGTATCTTTAATAATGAAAAAGGTGGAACCCCATACTATGGCTACAAGAACTAGGAGGAAGTTTTTCATTTATCTACTTTGGTTTTTGGTAGGCAAAGGTATTGTTTTCGGTTGAAAAGATGGAACGGGGGATGATGTTGATTTTATAGATGATCACAGATAAGTTTTCACGCAAAGGAAATGCAAAGGTTTTCGCAAAGTGCGCAAAAGGGCAGCGGCCTAGGTAGCACAAACTTCTGACAACACGGATGATACTGGTCTCAGCTAGCGCGTATTTCCGAATCCGGGCGACACATTAAAGACGCAAGCCCTTTTACTCATACTTAATATTCAACCCAAAATGAAGAAGAGTTCATTAAGAAAACACCAAGCTCCAACTTTAAGTAATTTACATACTTTAAATACTATTGAAGCTTTTGTGTACTTTTGCGCTTCTAAACTCAAGAAATGAAAATCCTTCTCAACTGCCTTCCTCCAACCGATATTTATAGTCCTTCTATATCGCTTTCTATTTTGAAAACGATGATGGAGAATCATGGCATAGAAACCGAGGTTAAATATTGGAATTTTTTGTGGTCGGGGATGTCGGAATATACAGATAGCGAAGACACTGAAATCAGACTTTTGCCCTTTCTTTCTTTGCTCAACGATAGACAAAGCAATACCGATGGAAATAAAAGAATATTATCTCTGCTTCAAAAATTAGATCCTTCTCATAAAGCCGTCAATCCTCATTATTATCAGGAATTCTTAGAAGATAAAAAGCAAGATATCATCAGTATTATGGAGCAAGAATTGGATAAGATCAATTTTGAGGAGGTCCAGTTATTTGGTATTTCTGCTAAATATAACCAGTGGATTCCAGGGATGATATTGGCCGAAGAAGTAAAAAAGAGAGCCCCACAAGTAAAAATAGTTTTGGGTGGTTTTGGGAGTCAGGATAGCGCTGAGGAGGCCATGAAGCTTTGCCCTTATTTCGATTTCTGTACTTGGGGCGAAGGAGAATATCCCCTTTTGGAACTCAGTCAGGAATTAGATAAAACGAATCCTGATTTTAATCTGCTTCCTCGTATCTGGTATAAAGACCCTGATGATCTTAAAAAGTCAGATACCAATAAAAGTGAATACTTAGATTTTGAAAATTATATCTTTCCTGATTATAAAGATTATGTGGCGCAATTCCCCAAGCATGAGAATCAAGAGCTCATCAATATCCCCATCAATACCATTAGGGCTTGCCACTGGGGAAAATGCCAGTTCTGCGACTTCAACAAAGGCTATAAATTGAGATCTAGAAGTCCAGAATGTGTGGTAAACGAGATAGCAGAAATCTATAAAGAATATGGCTTCACTACCTTCTCTTTTGTGGACAGCGATACCTTCGGAAACAAAGAACACTTTGAGCATTTACTAAACTTACTCATAGAACTCAAATACCAAAAGGAAGAGGACTTTGAATTTTGGGCCGAAATGATTCCCAATGCAGAATTTGATGCTAAACTCATGGAGAAAATGGCTGTGGCTGGCTTCAAAAACTTATTTATAGGATACGATGGTTTGAGTGATACCCTCCTCAAAAAAATGAATAAGAGCAATAGTTTTGCCGATAATATATTCTTTGTGAAAGAATCCATTAAAAACGGTATTTATCCTGTGGTGAATGTGATTAAACATGTGCCCGGAGAAACTGAAGAAGATATTCAAGAATGCATAGGTAATTTACATTACCTCCGATTTTTCTATAATAATAAGCAGGTGGATTTCTCTCATATGTATGTGAATTTGGTATTGTCATCTATGACCAAATATTATGCTTTAATGCCTGAGGAGGAATTAGCCAAATATAATGTGGATAGTTTGGCTTCTATGCTTCCTGTAGATATGTGGAATAGCGAAACTCGTTTCAGATTATTCCGTTTTGAAAAAGATGCACCTGCTAATTTTCAAGAATGGCAAAAATTGGAAGAGATAGAGGAATACTATAAGTCCCAAACCTTCACTTATAAAATGCTTGAAAATAATGGCATCTATTATTATTCGGAGTATTGCAAAGGAGAAGAAATTGCTAGTTTAGTTTTTGAGGAGCCTATTTATGCTTTCATTTTAAAGGCTGCTAGTAATCGAGTTTGTTCTATGGAGGACTTGTTTGATGATTTGAAATCAAATGGTTTTAAAGTCTCTAAACAGAAACTCAAATCGGTGCTAAAGAATTTGCAAGAATCTTATCTTGTTTATTGTAATTCTGATTTTTCTAATGTGGTTTCATTGGTGGAGATTAGGTGAGATTAAGTGGGATTTGAATTGGAATCTTATCTTTTTTTACCATAGGATTAGATTTCAGTTATCGGTCAGCATTTAGAAACTCATCTCAAATAAATGCTCTGGCTGACCAAAAGATAGTGTGACTTGTTAGCATGGGTTGAAACTTATGCTTATTTATATTGAAGTGCTGATGCATCGGATAATGACGATGCTATTAATATCGCTATATTTATATGGCGTATAGCATTATTCCGACCTTCAGGGTTCGCTCTTCTCACAACCACGTATCCACATAAGCACCTGACCTTGGAATGGCACTCCTTAAATCAGGAGTAGATTTATGGAGATGGCTTCGCTATGCTCGCCATGACCATGCTTTCTATGAAACACCTGAGTAGTATTTCCTTTGAAGGAGGGTCATTGCGAGGAAGTATAACGAAGCAATCTTCCATAATAAGAGAAGCATGTTGAATCAACCTTACCATCAAACCCGCGATAATTCGCTAAATCCGTGGTAATCCGTGGATCCTTTTTTTGCGAGTAACGCGAGCATCTATTTAATTCGCGACTATTAGCGGTCCTCTTTTTTTGAACAAATAATACACCTTACTAACCCAGAAACGTTCCTTGAACACAGATTCTTCACATAAAAAAAGGTGGATTTCAGCTCCCTCTATAGGTCACAAAATTCCACCAAAATATATCTGATTATATTGAATTATATTCTTGCTCTTAATGCTACTATAATATTTCTACCTGGCGCTACAATCCCTGAAGAATATGGGCGATAACGGTGGTCCATGATATTCTCCATTCCCAAGTTAACTTGTAAATAAGAATTGACCTGATAGCTCATCTTCAAATTCAAAGTATACCAAGATGGTGAATATGGATTTCCATTGCTATCGGTGGCATACATATATGTTTTTTCATATTCTTCTGGAGATAGGTTTTCATAGGATATTTCTCCGTTATAAATGGCATAAACATCGGCTTTAAACTTATGGAATTTAAAGATGAAATGGGTGCTTCCGAATAATGGAGCCACATGCCTCAATGGAATGCCATCCATATCCTCACCTTTGGTGTATGTCATTACTGATTTAAAGCTTAGATATTTCATTAAGTCAGCATAAACTCCCAGATTAAATCCGTAAATATAAGCTTCACCATCATTAACAATCGCTTGAACTTTGCTCAGCTCGCCATCATAATATATAGAGTCTTGACCGTTGAAAGTGAAATCGCGGCGCAACATGGCATCTTGTAAAATGGTATAAAAGGCCGATGCTTCTATACTTACTTTTTGGTTGATTGTTTTTGAAATACTCAAGTCGAAACTATAAGCGTATTCCGAATTTAATTGGTCGTTAGGTACAATAACGCTTCCTGGTTCTGAATCAAATACCTTACCTACATCATCGATATTTGGTGCTCTAAATCCGGAGGAGGCATTGAAATTAAATTGCCAAGTATCGGTTGGGCGATACACCAAACCCAAACTTCCATTTAAAGCTCCAGTATTGATGGAGATATTATCGAAAGGAAATTGATAGAAAGTGGTATCAAAATCAGCATCCATCATTACGCGACTATATCTTAAACCAGCCACAAAAGTAAATAGCTCGTTTATATTATTCTTATAGTTTACATAGGCTGCATAGGAAGAATAATGGCTTCCATCAGGATAGCGACTGGCATAAGGATTGGTTTCATCAGTATAAATGTTGCGCTCTTGACCTATGGAATTTACTCGATTATAAACCGCTTCTAAACCATAAAACAAGGAAGTTCTTTTACTCAACTGCTTGTCAAAATCCAGATTGGCAGATAGTGCCTTTACTTTCTCTGTACGCTCTCTAATCTCTTCCTTTCCAAACTTACGATCGTGTCTGCTTTCCTCATAGTCTTGATAAGCCATTACCAATTTGGCTTTATCAAAGAAAGGGTTGCTTTTGAAATATTCGATACTCAAATCGTTCATCATCCAAATTTGAGGGCCATAATACCATTCTGCATATTTTAATCTGTCACCACTATATTCTAATAATCTATCATAGCGAGGCACATCAGATACTTTAGAATAATGAAAACCATAATTTATATTCCAATTTTCGTTGGGTTTAAATCTGATTTTTTGCATGACATTAAGCTGATTATAATTGGAAAAGCGCTGAATATTTTCATTTGAGTTCTGAATCACTGAATCTTGTCCATTTATTCGATCCACATATTCGGGTCTCACATACTCCTCGTTACCCTGGCTTCCCATTCTTAAATCGTCGAAATCGCTATAGCTCACGCTGGTGAGAAAGCTCCATTTTTTAAGACCGATATTGAAATCGAAATGACCTGTTTTTTCATGATTTGCAGAGGAATAACGAGTCATAGCATTAACTTTAAATTCTGGCTTATCGTTTTCTGATAAACGAGTTTGTAGAGTATGGAAATCCATGACTCCACCCAAGGCATCGCTACCATAAATAACAGATCCTGGTCCGAAAATCACTTCCATATTTTCAATGCTATTGGCATCGAGAGAAATCACATTTTGTAAATTCCCAGAGCGATAAATGGCATTATTCATTCTCACCCCATCTACTACTATTAAAATACGATTGGTAGAGAATCCTCTAATCATGGGGCTTCCGCCACCCAGCTGGCTTTTCTGTATAAACACCTCTCCTGAAGAACTTAATACATCGGCGGTGGTTTGGGAATTTGAAAATCCGATCTCCTTGGCAGAAATGCTTGTGATTTTATTGGGAACTTCTCGTTTGTCTTGTTCCCACCTGTTTTGCGAGATTACTACCTCGTTTAGTTTTAAAACACTTTCGCTCAATTTTACTATAAATTTGATTTTCTGGAGCTCCTCAAAGCTAATAGTTAAGGTTTCGTAGGAAGTATGTTGAAAGCTAAGGCTCTCATCTTTGTTAAAAGCACTCAAATCTGCTTCTCCCTTGCTATTTGTAATCAGCGTATTGTTCTTATTGAAAACAAAAACATTCTCGATGCCTTGTAAATCGTTCTCATTGATCACTTTTAGAATCTGGCTGTGACCATATAAAACGATGAAATTTATTATGATAATTATTAATATTTTTTTCATTTAATCTATTTAAAAATGATTGGATCAATGTAAAGAAATCATACTTTAATGACTTGGTTTTACAAAATACCATTTCCTTCATTTCTACCTCATCTCACAAGAGGTATAATCGAATACTATATCCAAAACCCATTTGAAACATTGGTGTTTAGAACACAAAATTCTAAACTAATCCTAGAGCCGTTTCGACTAATCGACAAGCTCATTTATGGCACAAATTTATACATATTTGTTTAAGATGCCCAATGAATTAATGCTTTCATTTGTGGATACATAAATGTTGATTTTGGATTATAGGAAGAATATAGAAAGCTCTTTCTGAGGAGGGGGATATTGTAAATCTAAAACTATAGATTGATAGTTTTGAATATATATAGTATTTATTTTTTTAATACGACTATGGCTTTCCAATAACAAGGTATTTCTTTGGAAGAAAAAGAGTTTTGCCATTATATTGAGAAGGTTCTTGGTTTTGTTTTGCTGCTCTGGATGATGAGAAATATAATTTTTGATATGAATGTCCAGATTTTCGAACAGTTTACTTTCCTTAAAATCGTGTATACATGAGTATATGATTTTGTTGTCTTTAATTTGTTTTTCAACTATATCAAACATTTGTCCTTGATATCTGAATTCCTTATTGGGTTTTGTCCAGGCGAGCAAATAACTCTTGCTATTTTCAATGGATATAAGCACCAACTCTTCCTGAGGAACAAAATGTTTTATTAAATACTTCACCTCATCTTTTACCTGAAATTGAACCATATTAAATACGATATAATAACCCACCAAGTTATATAAAAAGACAAATAGGAATAATATGGAGAATGCTTTCTTCAATTTAATATTTGCTAAAATTTGGCTGCAAATATAGATTAAAAAAATATGTACATTGCAATATTAACAAGGGGTTGCAGGATGATTGCAAGAGTATTTCAGGATTCATTTACCTACATTTGAATGAATGGCTGTTTAGGTTGCAGGCTAATACACAAACGAAACAAATGGTACTAACGACATGTTTTCTAATGTCAGAATAAAAAATTATCGCATGTTAAAAATGTATTTTAATTTAGCAGATTAGACATTAAAAAACAAAGCCCATTCAAGAAATGATTTGTACACTCTGCGGTTCCACACTTATACATAAAATAGATACGAACTATTATGATTGTGATATTTGTAAAGCAATACTATTAGACGAAACACACTATTTAAATGCTGATGAGGAGAAAGCAATCTACGAAGCTCACATCAATGATGTAACTGATATTCGATATCAAGACTTTACCTCTCCTATTACTCATTTTATCCTTGAGAATTTCTTAGCAGCACATAAAGGATTAGATTTTGGAAGTGGCACCGGCCCTGTTATCTCGAGCGAACTTATGAAGAAAGGCTATGACATTGTTCAATACGATCCCTTCTTTGCTCCTAAAGAAAACCTGTTAAGTCATAGCTACGATTATATTGCCAGTTGCGAGGTGTTTGAGCATTTTTATCAACCAAAAAAAGAAATAGACCGGCTGGTATCATTACTAAATGAAAATGGAAGCTTACTGATTATGACCATTTTATATCATGAGCAGATTAGCTTTAGAAATTGGAGTTATAGAAAGGACCCCACTCATGTGTTCATCTACAGAAAGGAAACGATAGAATATATTGCAGATGAGTACAAACTTGAAATAGAAGTGATAACTGACCGATTTATTGCTTTGAGAAAGATTGACGGCACCAAATTTTCATAAATATATTGGCAATCAAAAACAGTATATTTGCCCAGAATTTTAATTAAGCATTGTGCAAACACATTTTCAATATTTCTCCACTCCAGTAGACGAGTTTAAACTTCCCAACAAGTTTACATTTCCCTTTTATTATGAACCACATCCTTTGTGTAAACTAGCTGCAAACGAAGTGCAATATTATTTGGAAACACAAAGTGATTTTGAGCATAATTTTGGTATGGATTCTTCTAAAAAAGGAATGGTTATTGGAAAAATGTTTGGAGTCCTAGTGGTCAAAAACCAGAAAAATGAACTTGGATATATAACCGCTGTTTCAGGAAAGTTGGCGGAGAAAAATCAGCATAAAAAATTTGTTCCACCAGTATATGATATGCTGACTAAGGATTCCTATTTTCTACAAGAGGAGGGTATTTTAAATAGGATCAATATAGAATTAGAAAATCTGGAGAAGGGCTCTGAATATCAAAAATTGCTAGCTCAGGTAAAAGCGGAAAAGAAGAAAGCGGCCATTGATATTCAAGAAAAAAAGGAAGCCCTGAAATTTGAAAAAAAAGAGCGGAACTTACGAAGAGTAAAAGCACAATTAGAATTATCAGAAGAAGCATACGCAACTTTTGAAGAGGCTTTGAATAAAGAAAGCTTAGAAGCCAAATATTTTTTCAATAATGTAAATCGTTATTGGGAACACACCTTGAAGGCGCTCCAAGAAAAACTATCGGTTTTCAGCAATCAAATAACTATTTTAAAAGATCAACGCAAAGCAAAATCAGCGGCACTGCAGGATTACTTATTTGAACAATATCAGTTTTTGAATTCAAAAAAAGAAATCAAGAACCTATCGGAATTATTTGTTGAAACTGCTGAGCAAAATATTCCTGCGGGTTCTGGAGAATGTGCTGCTCCAAAATTATTGCAATATGCTTTTTTGAATGAATTAAAACCTATTGCCATGGCTGAATTTTGGTGGGGAAAATCGCCAAGTAAAGAAATACGAAAACATCAGCAATTTTATCCAGCTTGTCAAGGAAAGTGTAAGCCGATTTTAAAGCATATGTTGGATGGAATCGAAATGGATACCAATCCCATGTTAGTAAACCCTGCTATTGGCAAAGAGCTCGAGACCATTTTTGAAGATGAACATTTGATAGTGGTATACAAGCCTGAGGAGTTTTTGTCGGTTCCTGGAATTCACATTCAAGATTCGGTATATACCCGAATTAAGCAGCAAGTAAAAGATGTTTCTGGCCCTATTATCGTTCATCGATTAGATATGTCTACTTCTGGATTATTGGTTTTGGCAAAGAACAAAAAAGCACATAAAGATTTACAAAGTCAATTTATTAGTAAAACCGTAGAAAAAAGGTATACTGCGCTACTAGATGGGATTGTAAATGATGATGCCGGAGTAATAAGCTTACCACTTCGAGGTGATTTAGATGATAGACCCAGGCAACTGGTTTGTTTTGAGCATGGAAAACCAGCAGAAACAAAGTGGGAAGTTATAGAACGGAAAAATGGGAAAACGAAAATTCATTTCTATCCTATTTCTGGACGAACACATCAATTACGAGTTCATGCTTCTCATGTTTTAGGATTGAATATTCCGATTATAGGTGATGATTTATATGGAAAAAAATCTAATCGTTTGTATTTACACGCAGATACATTAGAATTTTCGCATCCCCTCACTAAACAAAAAATGATGTTTCATAAAGAAGCGGGTTTTTAAATAGCTACACTAGTTTATATAAATTATTGAAATCCTTAAATGATTTATACTAAAGAGTTTGTTTGGTGGTCGATAATAAATTGCGAGGGGGTCATGCTGGTTGTCTGCTTAAAAATTCTGTTAAAGCTGGCCTTAGAATTGAATCCTGCATCATAGGCTAAACTGATCAATTTTAGATGCTTATTTTGAGGGTCGATCATCATCTTTTTAACTTCTTCAACCCTAAATTGATTTACAAACTCATAAAAGTTTTTTTGGTGTTTTTGATTAATAATATTTGACAATTGATATCGTTTTACATCTAGATCATCAGCAAGTTCCTGAAGGCTCAGTTCTGGGTTTAAATAGGGTTTTTCTTTTTCAAAATAACTAAGGAGGTTTGTATTTATCTCTTCAATGATAGGATCTTCGAGCTCTTCAACTACATTTTTATTTTTTATTTCAGAAATAACATCATTTACAAATGGCTTCCCTTTACCTTTGACAGGTTTGTGAGGATTACTATTTGAGCCTAGATTGATTTGGTTTACATCAAGTTTGTATATCTCTGGCGATTTAATAGCAGAATAACTAATGACATAGATAATTAATACAAGAGTTAAGTAAACGAAATTAAAAAGATCGACGCCTATATTAATATTGAAGAATTCGAGATGGATACCAATAATACCAATTAACCAGGCAAAAAGGCTTAGGGAGATACCGATATATTGAATTTTCAGGATCATCTTATCCACATTAGATTGATAATCTTTTATTTGATATTGGTAATTTGATAATAGTCTTAATGCGAGAATTGAATAAATAACGCCTTGAATCGCAACAATTTCACTGCTGGCAATATGAAGAAGCTCATAGTAAGAACTCATATTATTGAGTAAAAAGAATTTTTCTTCACCATTACTTAAGTAAAATTCCGAATTCAGTAATATGATGATTAACCAAGGCGAAAAGTGGATTAGGTCTTTCGGGTTAAATCGCTTATAATTGGAAATCAAATATTTTACCTGCAAATATAAAAGTGGAAATATAACAAAGAGGAGTTGATCAAATACTTTAAGTAAATGAGGAAATCGAACATACATCCCCTCCTCTTGGAGTGCAAATGCTGCTATAATAATACCCCATATTAGTGTTAATAAGCCTAATAATCTATTCGAAACTATATTTGCCTTTATGGAAAACAAAAATATACTAAGTAAAAATCCCTGAATAGAACCTAGGTATAATAATGTTTGAATAATTTGATTCATAGATGATTACGTATTCTTTTTGTATTTAAAACAGGTATACAAATCTAACTAATTTTATTTAAGGAAAGCTTGTTTGATTTAGTTTTTTCTAAGCCTTAAATAAGAATACTAATTATTGTATGGTTTGACGGAATTACTCTATCAATAATTGTTTTTTTTAAATAATTTATCTTTCTTGTTTGCTAGGATAATTTCTACATTAATATATTGCGAAAAAACACAAATAAATGCTACAAGAATTATTTTGTAGGCTTATATAATGGTCTCAACCGACGTGTAAAGACCCATAATGTTTATAAACCAGGTCTCAATTGATAAGATGAGACTGTTATTATTATTTGCATACTTACTTTTGCTGCTGATCACGAAATGTTTATATAGAAATTTAAGTAAAAACAAATATGGATAAGTTTAATAAAAAAACATTAATTATTGGCCTACTAATACTTATTGGGCTGCTTATTATGGTTGCTACAACATTTGGTCAAAATGGATAAAGCACATTAATAAATAATCCCCCTCAAAATCTAAGTGCTGAAGGTGGTGCCAAAAAAATGGCGTAAATATTTTACAAGGATTTTCAATATATCCTAACCCTGTATCTGTTCATAAGCTGAAAATTACCCTTCATAATACCGATCAAGCAGAAAGTTTTGTGATATTGAATGGTGCAAGACAAGTAGTAAAAAAAGAGTATCTTTCAAATAATAATTCTGAAGTTGATGTTTCGGTCTTAAACAGCGGTATTTATATGGTAAAAATTCAATTTAGCAATGATTTTTACCAGATTGAAAAACTTATTGTGAAGTAAAAGAGGAGTAAATTATCATATATTTTTTAACAGGCTGGTTTTATACCGGTCTGTTGTGTTTAATCAAAGTTCTCATAAATTTCAGACTTTTCCATATAATGATACTTTTTTCAAACCCATATTCATCCATAAATGACCACATATTTTCAGAATATTAGTTAAGGATGTTTCTTGTTCTCCTTTGAGCTAATTTAGTTGTTGTCCAAAAAAACAGTTTTGACAATTTCCTATCTTTACCATATGAATGAAACTACAAGTTTATTAGAAGGGGTCTTGGTGATTATTGCCATTATCTTCCTTACCACAATACTCAAAAAATTTAAAATATTAAAGAAGGAGGACAGTAAGTTTTTCGCTAATATTGTATTAAAAGTGACGCTTCCCGCAATCATTTTTTCAACTCTTGCTCTCCATACTTTCAATGTGGAATTCTTATGGATGGCTTTGATAATGGCGACCATTGAATTGTTGATTCTTGGTTTGGCTTGGTTGATAGCAAGCTTATTTAAGTTTAATTCTGGAGAGAAAGGAGCGCTAATGCTAGTATCTGCTTTTGGGATGACCTCCATGCTTGGCTATCCATTAATACAACAAATTTTCCCTGGTAATGCCATGGCTATAGAAGAGGCAGTGGTCACCAGTGAGTTTGGGGTTGGCCTTCTCCTGTTTATATTAGGCCCACTTATTGCCATGATTTACGGGGATGCCGCAGTAAAAGGAAGTGCCATTTCAAGATCAGTTAAACAGTTTTTTGCCTCCCCCATTTTTTTCGCTCTAGTTTTTGGTTTCGGAATGTCTTTTTTACCCATAAATCAGACTTCGTTTGCCTTTAAAACAGCCACTAATTTTTTAAGTATTGTAGGTGCTGCTAACTTTTTATTGGTAGGATTTACTATCGGTTTAATCATTGAATTCAAAAGGATGAGTCATGTTTTTTTGTTTATGGCCATTGCTGTCCTATTAAAACTTATTCTAAAACCTGTTTTAGCGGTTGTCCTCACCAATTCACCTGAGTTTACCAGTATGATGCGCGAAATCGTATTTATTGAAACCGCATTACCATCGGCCATTTTAACAGCTGTTTTTGCCAAACAATATAATTGTCGCCCCGATTTGGTATCCATGGCCATCATGGTTACCCTTGTTTTGAGTGTGATTTCGGTGAGTGGATTGTTTGTCGCTTTCTTCTAGAGTAATATCATGTATGCTCTCAATCTTGAAGAGAAGAGCTGGTAGTTCCAACGAAAAATCCATTTGTGAAAACCCAAATAGACCCCATTAGAAATACATGCCCGCATTAGTGGGCCCTGTGCTCTATGCTATTTTCGCTGTGCACCTCACCTTATTTGGGGTCACATTAAAAATTATGGGGAGCAATGGTTTTTAGCCTTTTCATAGTTACA
>NZ_JABKCA010000071.1 GCF_013166655.1 Lentimicrobium sp. L6 | reverse complement strand
TCTTTAGATTATCAAAGCTTTTTTCGTAGTCCCCATAAAAATTAACTTGACCCCTAAAAACCGACCAGCTGCTGTACCCTGAGCCATTGCAATATCATCTGCATGCAGTGTTGATGCTATTATCTTTACAAGAACTTCCGTTTTCTTCAATTTCGGAAAGGAGATGTTTATTTCCCGTATTTCGTTAGGAACATTACCAATTGTTGGCTTTTTGATTAATCCGAATGCTTTTATCATGGGGTTTCTTTTTATTTTACAATTATTGCTTGTTAACTTTTGCCACAACGTGGCCTGCGAATCCATACATTTTCCCAAAAAACTTTCCTTCCTTGTCGAATAGATATTCTTTTTCAAATTCTTCAGGTGTATAATGTCTTGATAGGGATAAGCCATTTTCTTCAAGAAAGGCCTCCGCTTTTCCTTCTTCAATACCAAACTTGAATTTCTCACCTAAATTACTTGCCGATTCACTAAGTTTATCAGCACCATATGAATTGCTTGTACCATCAATAACGGACTTATAAAAATAGTCAAATGCTATTGTATTCCCTGCTCTTGATTTTAGTTGTACAACGTCTAAGATTTCCTTTACCGCGTATTCTTCAATATACATAGTCACTCCCTCCCATATGAACAAGGTCTTTTTTGCAGGGGTATATCCCGCATCGCAAAGAACCTCCCATAAATAATCTTTATCAAAATTTATTGGAGCATACGTAAGCTCTTTTGGAGATTCAATTTCAGCATTTCTTAAAAAGGATAGCTTTTCGTTTTGAGTTGTGGGCACATCCAATTCATATATTTGTGTGTCATGCAATAAATTTTGGAACCTGATTGCTCGTGTATCATAACCAGCTCCAAGAATAACAATTTGAGGTATGTTTTCTTTTAGCGATTGAACAAATATTTCATCAAAGAATTTGGTTCTTGCGGTAATATATTCGTAAGAACCAGGCACTTTATCATGCAGCTTATTAATGAAAATATTTCTAAAAAACCCAAACGATAGAAAAAACTTTGCTTTAGGGGGCAAGAATACCCGAGCCAGATTGTCACATCCTACAGAATCACTCCTTTTATCCTTTGTAGCAAGAAATCTGTAAATTGAGGCCATTAATGCAGTATGTGATGCTTTCTTCTCGACACGGATACTTTGTTCTGAATTTTTCATAGTTTTATTGGATCAGTTATTTATAATATCTTTTTTAATGTTGTCCTGATAACTGCAATTAGAATTTAAATCCAAAATTTAAACTGGGTTCAAAATTGTAATTTGGAGTACCTTCTTCTGTCAATAGCTTTCACAAGTAAATAAATCCAGTATAGCAAGCCATAGCATATCCAGTAAATTATTCTGCCTATTGTTGTGTGTTTTACCATGGTATTTTCATGCATTTTAAATTGTATTCAAATGTAAATTACTTCATAGCTGCACTTGTATTTATTGTAGTAAGCCATAAAGAATTATAGTAAGTGGTTTGTAACATGGGGTAAATGGTTCATGTTTGTGGTGAAATGCTTTCTGGCTAGGTATCTATTGATCATTTTCTAGAAATTGTTATTTGATTATCGAATTACCTGAGCCGAAATAAGCTTTAGATTTAAATCCCTTATTTGATTCAAAATGCCGTGGAATGCCGATTCATCTACAACATTCCCACTCAAAATAGTATTGTTACCCTTTCTAGTAATTGAAAGGCCTTCAAACCAACTTTCCCATTGCTGACTGATTTTTCCCTTTATTATAATTTCAACTTTCATGGCGTTTTCATAATTATATTTTTTTATCATTTTCTGATACAAAGTTGGGGAGTTGTGAGCAAAAAAAAATCATCCCTGAGGATGATTTTGAAGGATGATTTTTTATATGTGATTTATTTTGAAGCAAGCGATATTCCTTGCTCCTTGGCTTTTACAACTGCTTCAATGCGATTTTTTGCATCAAGCTTTAAAAGTATATTTCTAACATGGGTTTTAACTGTGGTAATTGAAATAAACAACTCATCTGCAATTTCTTGGTTCGAGAGATTATCTGCAATAAGTTTTAAAGTCTCAAATTCACGTTTACTTATATCGGAGTAATTCTGGTTCTTAATTGCTTTTTCATGCTTTGCAATTAACACTTTTAGTTTTTCTATATATTCTTTGGGTATATTATGTTTTCGTGTTGCAAGAATTTTAAAAGTATCCTGCAGGAGGTTTTTAATTTTATCAATATAATATAAAAAGTACATCATTATTCTCTCTCCTGAAGCAACTTCCATAGATTTTATAAGACATTCTTTTGCTTCCTCAACATTTCCCTGCTGGTCAAATATTAAGGCATAAATCACTTGAATCTCAATAATTCGTTCCAAACGATTAGCCTTTGTAGCAAGATAATTAATCTCATCCAATTTATTTTTAGCTTCGTTAATCTCACCAATAGTTATTAGATAATGTACATAAGGGATGAATGCATGTTCGTTAAATAAGGTTATTTCAGTTTCAGAGTTTATATTGTATTTTTGAAAAAAGGCGTTAACCTTCTGAGAATCCTCCGTTTCAATAAGAATATAGCCTTTCCATACCTGATAGAGTACTATAAAACCTGGTGGCACCGTATTCTTACTCATTAACTCTTCCAAATCCTTTAATTTACTTAAACATTTTACCCAATCATTTTTACCGTGGTGAACAAAAGACAGAACAAACAAACCAAGAAACTGGTGTGTTATATTAGATTCTTTTAGAGAGAGTTCATAACCAATTTTAATATACTCTTCGGCTTTTTCAAAATCCCCCCACAAGTAGTATATCATCGAAAGTGTTGTGTATAAGCTAGAGTATATCCAATCTACCTTAGTTAATTCAGAATACCCCTGTTCCTTAATATATTCCAATAGTTCAGTGCAATTTTTGAAAGATAAAACATATCTACCCATGCGATGTTCACATGATGCAAGTTGAATGGCAATTGTTGATACCAGATATATATTCCCTGATTTTTTACCATAATTAATAGCAATTTTAAAAGATTCTATTGCATCCGGAAGATTATAGAGCCCCATATCTTTTAAGCCCATTGAGTACCATGCCCAACTACACCATAACGAATCATCCTCAGAAAGACATTCCATAGCAATAGATGAATACCTTTCAAGTTTTGCAAATTCACCCATTGTGTTTTGTAAAATTGCCTGAGCAACCGCTATTCTGCCTTTCAATTTTAATACCTTTTCTGCCTTGGGGGAGTCTGTTAACTTTTCTTCAATTTCAATTTCGGCTTTACTTAAATAGGGTAGAGCATTGGGAGCCTGGCCTGAATGTATAAGCACCCATGAATAATACAAAGAAAACTCTGGATTGCTGTATATTTCATCATCTGGCAATAAATTTCCATAAGCCAGCAAGCTACTATGCTTGCCTTTGGCCCATAAATTGGCAGAAATTTGATTTAACAGTTCCAAGCTTCGTTGAAAGTCTTTTATTTCTATAGAATGTTGAATTGCATTTTCAATCATTTCTTTGCTTTCGTACCAATTACTTGCTTTTTTGTGTAAAGCAAAGGATTCATTATTTTTACCTACAAGTCGATTTAATAACAGCTGTTCAAATAAATGATGATACCGATACCATTTCCTTTCTGCATCTAAGGGAACAACAAACATGTTATTATTTTCAAGATGTTCAATTATTTCCTGACTATTATTTATGTCAAGTACAAAATTACACAGCGAGGCATTAAAACGCTTTAAGATAGATGTACGCAAAAGAAAATTCCTTAATTCTAGTGATTGCTGTTGAAGGACTTCTTCAATCAGGTAATCCATTATATAACGATTATCTCCTTTCAACTTATCCACAAACCTACTTACATCTTCTTTCCCTTGTAGTGATAAACCTGTGAGCTGGAGCCCTGCAATCCATCCTTCGGTTTTAATTTCAAGAATCTTGGCATCTTCAATAGATATTTTGATATTCAAACATTTTTTAAAGAAATCGTAAATACTATTTGCGATAAAACATAAATCTGATAAACGGATATCTGTAACCAAATGTTGACTTCTAAATCTTGCTACTGGTATTGAAGGATCTGCGCGTGTTATTAGAACAACATGAATATTATCTGGAAGGTTTTCCAATAAAAAGGACATTAGATTATTGATATCTTTATTTTCAATCAAATGATAATCATCAAATACGAGGTATAAGCGATCCTTTATCTCGTATAAATCATTTATTATATATGTGGCTACTGATTCGAATGAAGAATTACTGTTTGATTCCAGTAATTTTTCTGCCTTTAAGCAAAGATTTTTATAGTTTGATTGAATTCCTGCAATAATGTATCTCAAATAAGTAACAATGTCATTATCTGATTTGTCAAGCGAATACCATGAATAAGGTAAACTACAATGGTCAATCCATTGACTTATTAAAGTACTTTTACCGTATCCTGCCGGAGCCGAAACTAAAGTTAATTTCTTTTCTTTACCACTTTCTAATTTATCGATAAGTTCCTTCCTAAATATTAATTTAGAAGTAGGGTTTAGCTTATTTAGTTTTGTTTTTAGCATACATACAAAATAATAAAAAATTTAGAAATCAGATCCTGTAATCAGAAAAGTTAGATACCTTTCTCTAAAAATGTCGGCAAAAAAACAAGTATAAGGAAGCGAAGCGATGGTAGTGGTAAGGGCTGGAACACTCTTGCTTTGTAAGTTGGTTATCCTTTTACCAGGTTAAATTCACCTTGGGTGGCACACAATATTGAAGGCATGGTACTACTTGCAATGTTTATACAAAGTTATGCGTTCGGCTTTTATATTTTAGTCTTTAATTCCATTGCTTTCAAATCATATATCAGTATCTCATTTTTATCCGTCTTGTCGTACTTTCCATTTGAGTTTGAATCATAATGTCCCGTTACTGTTATTGTGCCAGTCATTTTATTAGTTGTCCAAGTTCGAACAAAGAAACTAATATCAGTCAATTGCGTTTTTTCTTTCCCATCAGTTGAAAGTATAATAATCTGCTGAGGGTCACTCCAATCAATTTCTTTGTCTCCATCAAGATTAACTGTCTTTGCAACAAGAACAATCTTGTTAACATCAAGCTCTTTAATCAGTATTTGCTCAATCGACATGATATAGGAATCTTTTGGCAAGTCAATCTGTTGCGTTTTACCATCAATTGTATTAATGAAAAGTAAATATTTGCTTTTAGTCTCAATTTTTCCGCGATTCTGAATTGAAGCAATCACATATTCAGTCTCCTCTATTTCTGTTAATTTATCGAAACTCACATAGTTGTATTTATCTTGTCCGAACGTTATACCAGAAATTAATGTAAGTAAAAGAATCAATAGTTTTTTCATTGCTTTGGGTTTGAGTTATTTCTTTTTAATATCCGTTTCTTGAAAATCAATAGAACAGTAAACAGAAGAGCACAAGTCAGAATCCAAATTTTCATTGTTGTTATTGATTCACATAAGTCAACTCCTGTTACTAATGAAATACAATCTTCAGGATTATCAATTTCATATTTTAGGCTGACCATTGTATTAAAAATCCCAAAGATATTTAATGGAATCCCTAATCCAGATAAAGTCAACACGATATAGTATATTGTTTTTCTCAGTGTTTAATATTTAGTACTTCGGTTCTCAGCTGACGCACAACGCCTGTGTACAGACCATTGCTTTTATTTCTACTTTATCTTAATTTAAAAAGTGTTCTTATCAGCCCAAATAGTAGGAATAACAACACTTATACACTCTCAACGCATTTTGATGATGTTTTTAAGCAAAATCAGTAATAGAAAACTCACTATCTAAAATTAATCTGTGAGGATAGAAAGGATAGACAAATGAGTTTTCATATTTGTTTTATTTGCGTGCTGCTAATATATGAATAATAATTTATGATGAACTGTTATGAAAACACTTAGTTCTTCATTTATTTAGAAGTTGGTTTTTATATGAACTGTGGTTTTGGTGTGTTAGCAATAGCGGTTTTTTAGCCCCATACTATGCCAATGTTATTAATCACCACCAGAAAAACAGGTGCTAATAGGCAGAAAAAATAAAAAGCACTGTTATCGAATGACCATTCAATGGGGTACATTTCCAAATAAACTATCTTTGCATAAAATCAATAGCTATGTTTATCACTAGAAATATGAAGATGGCAGATGCCATTCACCATAATCACCTCTTATTGCCAGTCATCAATCGTCTGGGTATTCATTTGGGATTTGGCGACCAAAGCATAGAACAGCTTTGTGAGGATAAAGGAGTAAATATCGACTTCTTTTTGATGATAGTCAATGCTTTTCTCGATCATGATATCAATAAAGCCATGAAGCTGGATAGTGTATCGGTAGAACAGGTAGTCAACTATTTAAAAGCGACCCATCAATACTATTTGGAGCGGATAATTCCAGAAATAGAGAATAGAATTAATGCCTTAATTCAACATTCCGACATCAATCAAAAACAGTTCCTATTGGTGAAAAACTTCTTTGAGGAGTATAAAAATGAATTCTATACCCATATCAAGCACGAAGAGCAATCCATATATCCTTA
The DNA here is from genome assembly GCF_013166655.1 of Lentimicrobium sp. L6. Taxonomy (NCBI): domain Bacteria; kingdom Pseudomonadati; phylum Bacteroidota; class Bacteroidia; order Bacteroidales; family Lentimicrobiaceae; genus Lentimicrobium; species Lentimicrobium sp. L6. The sequence continues at coordinate 19,403 of NZ_JABKCA010000071.1, read as the reverse complement.
TGCCTTGAAAGTGAATCAAGCAAGAAACGAGGGAAATCTTAAACCTGAATTAAAAAAACAAATACAAAAAGAACCCATAGATAGCTACGCGGAGGAGCACTCTGATATCGAATCCAAACTTTTCGATTTAAAAAATATCCTCATCAAATATCTTCCAGAAAGTAAAGATAGCTACTTGAGAAATCAGGTTTTAAATGCGCTATTTAAGCTGGAAAACGACTTAAACGACCACAGTAGAATAGAGAATATGGTTTTAGTCCCTATGATTTCTGTAATGGAAAATGAACTCTTAAAAAGCTGCTAATATGATTATTCTAGCCCTACCTGCTTTTATCACACGCAAAGGATTAGAGTCTTTGTTTCGAGAACTTTGTACCCAAAAGAAAATCTTGAGTACCGGAACTATTGAGGAACTAAATAAATGGATAAAAACCCAGGAACCCAGCTTGGTTTATGCCCATTCAAGCTTCATTCCAAACTTACACATTTCCTTTCACCGAAAAGATTCTTGTAAGGTCATCCGCATCATCGATCTCAAACCAGAGGAGCTTTCTGATGAGGCTTTTCAAACAGATATTTTGTATTTAAATGATGAGGAACAGAACATCATCAAAAACATCAAACGCAATATTGCCTTAACGGAAAAAGTAAAAGATGGAGACACAGAAGAGTCTGGATTAAGTGAAAGGGAAAAAGATATCGTGAGAGAAATTGCTTTAGGCAAAACCAATAAAGAAATTGCCGACGATTTATTTATCAGCGCCCATACGGTCATCACCCACCGCAAGAATATCACCAAAAAACTCGGAATCAAAACCGTTTCTGGCTTAACTATCTATGCCATACTGAATAAACTCATTCAAATGGAGGAGACTTAAAATGAAACCTTTACGATTTAGTTTTACACTCCTATTATTATGCATGATGCTGTCATTGATAGCAAAAAACCCAAATGAGCAAGCCATTGTTATTAGAGTATTGACCTTTAATATTTATCATGGAGAAACCATGAATCATGATTTCGACCTAGATAAAATTGCTAAAGTGATCAATGAATCGGGTGCCGATTTTGTGGCCTTGCAAGAAGTCGACTTTAAAACCAATCGAGCCCATAATCTTGATTTAGTAACAGAACTAGCTTGGAGGTGTGAGGTGCAAGGCATATTTGGCAAAGCCATGGAATACGATGGTGGCGAATATGGGGAGGGTTTATTATCGAAACATAGCTTTCTAAAAACTATCAATCATGCACTCCCTTGTTCCGATGGCAACGAACCAAGAGCTGCTTTAGAAGCCATTATCATCCTTCCAACTGGCGATACCATTTCCTTTATTGCTACACATTTAGATCATTTAAAAGAAGATACGGATAGAATTTTGCAAGCAATAGAAATCAATCGCATATATACAAATACCAGATACCCTAGCATTTTAGCAGGAGACTTAAACGACACTCCAAATAGCAAAAGCATCAATACTTTAGAACATATTTGGACTGCAAGTTATCATTCCACAGAAACCTTAGCCACTTATCCTGCCACATCTCCTCAGGAAAAAATAGATTATATCATGTACCAGCCTGCTCATCAATGGAGAGTACTTAAAAGCGAAACTATTTGTGATACGATTGCATCTGACCATTGTGCTTATTTGGTAACTTTGGCGTTGATTAAATAAAGAAAGAGGCTTGAAGTTCGAAGTAGGAAGCCTGAAGTGAAAATCACACAAGATATAAAATTGAAAACATGAGATACTTGCTCCTCCTTTTTGCCCTCCTCAGCTTAAATAGCTTTGCACAAAAATTTGACAACATGGCACAAACCCCACCCATGGGTTGGAATAGCTGGAACTTTTTCGAATGCGATAGCGTAAACGAGCAGGTGATTATGGATATGGCCGATGCCATGGTTTCCACCGGAATGAATGAACTGGGCTATGAATATATTGTGATTGACGATTGTTGGCAAATAGCCAGAGATAAGTATGGTGTTATCATAGTTGATTCCGCGAAATTTCCATCAGGAATTAAACATCTTGCCGATTATATTCATGCGAAAGGCCTAAAATTTGGCATCTATTCCGATGCCGGTACACATACTTGTGGCGGAAGGCCAGGCAGCAAATCCTTCGAAGAAATAGATGCCCAAACCTATGCCAATTGGGGCGTAGATTATCTAAAATACGATTGGTGTAATACAGAAGGTCAAGACCCTGTGGAATCGTATACTTTAATGCGTGATGCACTATATAACGCGGGTCGACCTATTGTTTTTAGCCTATGTGAATGGGGACATGCAAAACCTTGGCTGTGGGCCGACACTGTAGGTCATTTATGGAGAACAACTTTAGATATTACCGACCGTTGGGATGGAAACAGATGGGGAAATCAATTGGGATGGACAGAAATTTTAGAGCACCAAAATGGCTTAGAAAAATATGCGGGACCCGGTCATTGGAACGATCCGGATATGCTAGAAGTCGGAAATCCAGGATTGAGTATTAATGAAGCAAAAGCACATTTCACCATGTGGTGTATGTTGGCAGCTCCACTTATTTGTGGGAACGATTTAAAAAATATGTCACCTGAAATTGCAGCAATTCTCATGCAAAAAGACATGATTGCTATCAATCAAGATCGTCTGGGTCAGCAGGGTTTTAAAATTTATGATGAAGGGAATTTCGAAATATGGCAGAAACCATTGGCCAAAGGACAAATAGCAATATGTTTGCTGAACCTTGAAAATCGTGAGAAAGAATTCCTATTAGATTGGAAAAAAATATCGATCAAGGATTTTGAAGGCCTTTACAGCGTTCAACCCATTTGGGAAAAGGATGGAATGATAGATACAGAGTTCGTTTTAGACCTAACCATTCCAGCAAGAGATGTGATCGTATACATACTGTCAAAAGAGTAAAAATGCAAGAAGAGTATTATAGCCAAGTTCGTTTTAAAGGAGAAAATTTCACTGAAAAAAACCTACAAAAGATGGAGTTCGAATCCTGTGTTTTTGATTCCTGTCAATTTTCGAATATGGATTTAAGCGAAGCAAAATTTGAAAGCTGCGAGTTTAAAAGCTGTGACTTGAGCAATGTTAAACTACTAAACACCAGTATTCAAGGGGTACATTTCCAAGATTGTAAAATGATTGGGCTTTTATTCGATGATTGTAATGCTTTTCTTATGCAATTTCAATTTACCAATTGCACACTTAATCTTTCCTCTTTTTATGCTCTCAAAATTACCAAGACAAAATTCACAAATTGTAGCCTACAAGAAGTGGATTTCACCAGCTGTCAGTTGCAGGAATCTAAATTCCCCAATTGCGAATTGAGTGGTGCCGTATTTGAGAATACCAATCTCATGAAAGCAGATTTCAGATCCGCAACAAACTATTTAATTAGCCCCGACCACAATAGAATTAAAGGAGCCCGGTTTTCCTTAGAACATATCACTGGATTACTTCAGGGTTACGGTATTCGTATTGAATAAATCATGAGATGACAACTTATATATCCATACTCAGAGGAATCAATGTGGGAGGCCATAGAAAAATCATCATGGCTGAGCTTAGAAAGATGTATGAGCAGCTGGGTTTTAGCCAGGTAAAGAGCTATATACAAAGTGGTAATGTGGTATATGAGTCGAATCAGAAAATGAGTTCCACAGAGCTTGAGAAGCTGCTCGAAAATAGTATTAAAGAAACTTTTGGTCATGAAGTACCGGTGCTTATTAGAACCTCAGAAGAATGGGAAATGGCTATAAAAGCTAATCCCTTCCTTAATGAAGAAAGCAATACTGATAAGCTATTTATAACTTTTCTCTCTGAATCACCCTCCCCAGAATTGAAAGAGGAGTTATCAAGCATGGACTTCTCCCCTGACCAGCTTAAAATCATAGATAAATGCGTCTATTTATATTGCGAAAGGAAATATCATGAGACCAAAATGACCCATTCATTAATAGAAAGAAAGCTTAAGGTAAAAGCAACCGCTCGTAATTGGAAAACCATTATGAAATTAAAAGAACTGAGTCATTAATGGAATCTTATTAAATTGAAAAATCCTTAGCTTCAAAAGGCTTCGCTTTTTTTATACTCCCCAAATCATTGGTTATATCAAAAAGATTAACTTTGGCCATTCAAGAAAAAAAATCAAATCATGAGAACGATACTATTATCCTTTTTAAGCATTATTACGGGATTGTTAATGGCACAAACTGCCGATAAAAGCGATTGGAAAGGAGGAGTCCCCGAAGGATGTACTTCAGTAACTGTAGGGAAATTGGCCAGTTTTGATGGTTCAGTAATGACTTCTCATACCGATGATAGTCACAGAACACGCTCATGGGTGGATATTAAACCTGCGCAAAAGAAGAATCCGCAAAAAGAAATGAAGATGTATAAAAGAGTGGCTTGTGATTCTTTCAATATGCCCACTTATGCACATAAAGAAATAGGCAGTATTCCTGCGGCTAAATCTACCTATCAGTATGTAAATACTGCTTACGCTAGTATGAACGAACACCAATTGGCCATTGGAGAATCTACTTTTGGCGGTAGAGACGAATTACAAAGTGATGAAGGGTTAATCGATTGTCAGAGACTTTGTATCATTATGCTGGAAAGATGCACCACTGCTCGTCAGGCCATCACTGTAGGAGGAGCTTTATTAGACAAATATGGTTGGAACGATGTGGGAGAATGTTTAACCATTGCCGATCCTCAAGAAGTTTGGCATTTGGAAATTGTTGGTCCTGGAAAAGGAAAAACAGGTGCGGTTTGGGTAGCTCAAAGAGTTCCAGACGATCATATTTCAGTAAACGCCAATGCTTCCACAATAAAAGAAATTGATATAGAGAATACCAAAGACTTTATCGCCAGTGAGAACATTTTCAGCTTAGCCAAAGAAAAAGGGTATTGGGAGGAGTCTAAACCCTTCAAATTCAACTATGTTTATGCTCCGAAGAGCAGATTATCTCTAGCTTCTCGTAGACGAGAGTGGAGAGTATTTGAGTTGGCAGCCCCTTCGCTAAAATTAGATCCTAATGGACAAGATTTTCCTTTCTCTATAAAACCAGACACATTGGTTTCTTTAGAAAAGATGGTTGAAATCTTCAAGGATTATTATGAGGATACTCCATTTGATATGTGCAAAAATATGCTAGTTGCTGACGATAGTGGCAAAATGGTAAAATCCCCTTTAGCCAATCCTTTTATGCCCTATGATGCCAACAAACTTCACAAAGTAAACGGTGGCTGGGGATGGTTAGGAGAAAGAACCATTGCGCGTTGGTATACCATGTATGGAACTATTATTCAGTGCCGAAGTTGGTTACCCAATATGATTGGCGGAGTAGAATGGCTTGCCATGGATAATATAGCCTCCTCTATTTATATTCCTGTTTATGCCGGAACTACTGACTTGCCAAAAAGTTATAAAACTCCGGGTCGCCCCAATGGATACACCCATGAATCGGCTTGGTGGGCCTTTAATAGAATGGGCACTTTAGCTTCTCAACGTTGGGGAGATATGCGCCATGATATTGATGAAGTATGGCTTCCTATGCAAGAAGAACTCTTCCAAAATCAAAACAGCTTTGAAGCAGAAGCCCTTAAGATCTATCAAAAATCTCCAGAAAAGTGTAGCGAATTCTTAACAGACTATACCAATAAATGGGGTAATAAAGTAGTGGATGATGCCTGGAAATTGGGCGATAAATTATGGACTAAATATGATGAGAAGTTTTAGGAATTTGTTGAAGATAGTTTCACAAAAAAAACAATCCTAGCATTTATTAGGTCTAGCCAAAATAGCTGAAGAAAAAGCCATTGAAGAATATGAAGGTGCAGCAATGCCCTATATAAATAATGAATAGATTAGGATTATGAAAAACGAGAACATACAATCCCTATCAAATAACTTTGAGGACCATTCACACACTACCGAAAATGGCATAGAATTTTGGTTCGCACGCGATTTACAGCATCTGTTAGGTTATTCGAAATGGGATATTTCATTAAACCAATTATCAAAGCTAAGACCGCTTGCGAAGCTAGCGAAAACAGTATATCAGACCATTTTGCCGACGTCGGGAAAATGGTCTCCATTGGCTCGGGTACTCAGCGTGAAATTCAAGACATAATGCTTACTCGTTATGCTTGTTACTTAATTGCTCAAAATGGCGACACTCGTAAAGAAAGCATTTCATTTGCATAAAATTACTTTGCAATGCAAACACGTAAGTTCGAACTTATCGAAAAACGGATAAAAGAATGGGAACGCTTACAAGCGCGACAAAAATTAACGCTATCCGAGAAAGAACTTTCGGAACTTATTTATGAGCGAACTGGAAATGATAGAAACTTTGGTTCAATAAGAAGAAAAGACTATTTGTACTATTAGTCTACAAACAAATTTAGTTTCTCTTTGCTTCATAGAAGACCTGTCCAACCCTCTCTATGTGCTCCTTAAGACTCTCATTTGAGATATGAGAAAAAATAGAAATATCGAAAGAATAAGGAAGCAATAAATCGTCAATATCATTCTCGATTTGATGTAAAATAGTAAGAGTTAAATCATATCCAAAGCAGCTTAAATCAATATCTGAACCATTGCGATAATTCCCCTTAGCTCGGGAGCCATAAACAATTACCTTTTCAAGTGGAGTGTGTTTTTCAAATACACTACATATAAGATCAATAGTATCTTTCTTTAATCCAAATTTCATTAAATAATTTCTTTAGATTTTATCTGTTCCAGTTTATCTTTAAGCTTTTTAAATTCAGAGTAATAATCAGATATAACTGATGTTAAAATCTCTTCTGCAACTACTTCATTATAGGTATGCGATGAATTATTTCGACTTTTTATCATATCCATCCAAATATCTCCAGCCTCAATCAGCTCATATTTAAAAGCCTGACGGGTGGCATCTTTCGACCCATAAATCTCATGATTTCCTTGGTAATTCAAGAAATCTTTTAGCGTTTTCCAGGCCAATTCATGAGTAAATTCAAATGCTTGTATCAAACCTTGTTCTTCAAGCTCACTTAAGGTCCTTTCACTTGCTAAGTGTACAGCTTTTTCTAATTGAGTGAATGCTTTGGTATAATTATCAAATCTTTGAATCCACCTGATATCTGATTTTCCCATATGTATAAATTCTCATACAAAACTAACTAATTTTTAAATATATACTAGGTGAATATTACAAAGGACTAACTCTATTATCATCAACAGCTGTGGTATCGATATTTGATCAACATCCTACTTCACAAAACTCAAATCAATCACTCCAAACAAATGCAAACTGGTGAAAATGATAATCACGAGGATAAACCAACGAATATAACCGGCTCCTTTTTTTACCGCTAGCTTACTAGCTAACAAAGCTCCAGTCACAGTTCCAATAGCTAAGGTGAAACCCATAGCATAATTGATTAAATCGTGATATATATAGACCACCAAAGAAAATACCATATACATTCCAACAATTAGAACCTTGGCAGCATTGGCTTTTACCAACTCGTAACCCGCTCCCCAAACTAAAGCAGCCAAAAGAAAATAACCCACTCCTACTTGAATAAATCCTCCATAGACTCCTATAAAAAAGAACAAAACATATTGTTTCCAAGTTAGTGGTTTATTTACCAATTCGGTGTTTTCTTTAACCCAGCTTTTGGGTTTATAGAACATAAAAAAGAGCATGACTAATAGAATAATCCCAATGGCTTTCTCAAAAATATCCTTCTGGATATCCACTGCCAACCAAGCGCCAAAAAAGGAACCCATAATTGCAGGAATAGATAATAAAAGAGACTTTTTTGAATCAAGAACTTTCTGCTTTTTAAAGCTACTTGTTGCGGCTATATTTTGCATGATAATGGCAATCCTATTGGTACCATTGGCCATCGCCGGGGATAAGCCCATCATCATCAATACTGACAGACTAATGGCGGAACCTCCTCCGGCCAAAGTATTTACAAAACCTACTGCTATTCCTGAGCCAATCAAAATAAGTCCTTCTATCCAAGTCATATCATCATTTTTGGCAAATGTAATTCCTTTTACTGAAACAATTTCGATGAAGAGAAAAGCACTTAATCAACTAGCATAATGCAGCTTAAATATATAACCTTTAAAATTCCTTAATTATATTCAAAATTCGACTTTCTCGAATAAATTCCATGCAAGCATAGTTTTATTTTATATATATTTGCCCTCCAAAACCTGATAATAAACATTAATAAAAACCACAATAATGGAAAGAATAACCGTAATTGGGGCAGGAAACGTTGGAGCTACTGCTGCCAACGTGATAGCTCATAAAGACATTGTAAAAGAAGTAGTTTTAGTTGACATAGTAGAAGGTGTTGCCGAAGGTAAAGCATTGGATATGTGGCAAACAGCCCCTATCAATGGATATAACACTAGAGTAACTGGTGTAACTAATGATTATTCAAAAACCGCAGGTTCTGGGATTATCGTTGTCACTTCTGGTATTCCTCGTAAGCCAGGAATGAGCCGTGATGATTTAATATCTACAAATGCTGGTATTGTAAAAACCGTTGTGGAACAAGCTTTAAAATATTCTCCAGATGCTATCGTAATTATTGTAGCCAATCCTTTAGATGTGATGACATATGCAGCATACAAAACTGCTGGTGTAGATTCTTCTAAAGTATTCGGAATGGCTGGCATCCTCGATACTGCTCGATATAGAGCATTCTTAGCTACCGAGCTTGATTGTTCTCCAAACGATATTCAAGCTTTATTAATGGGAGGTCATGGTGACACTATGGTTCCACTTCCAAGATATACTACTGTTGGTGGTATTCCTGTAACTGAATTGCTTGATGCAGACAAATTAGAAGCTATTGTTCAGCGTACTAAAGTTGGTGGTGGAGAACTAGTGAAACTCATGGGAACTTCTGCATGGTATGCGCCTGGTGCTGCTGCTGCTCAAATGTGTGAAGCTATTGTAATGGACCAGAACAGAGTTTTCCCTGTTTGTGCCTTGTTAAATGGCGAGTACGGACAAGAAGGCGTTTATTTAGGCGTTCCTGTTAAGTTAGGTAAAAACGGTATCGAAGAAATCGTAAAAGTCAACCTTAACAGTGATGAGCAAGAATTATTGAACCAGTCAACTGTTGCTGTTAAAGGTGTAATGAAAGTTTTAGATGATATGAAACTGTTCTAATCAACAAAACATATAAATAAAATAGCTGTTTCCAATCGGTATTTCTGAGGTGAAACGGCTATTTTTGTGTCTGAACTGGAAAACTCATTTTAAAAACGGAACCCTCACCTTCCTTACTCTCGACACTAATTTCACCTTTATTTAACTTCACAAACTCCTTAATCATCAGAAGACCAAAGCCGGTTCCTTGTTCATTTGCTGTCCCCGGTAAACTTTGAGACCTTTCACTACTAAATAAACCGGCCAATACTTCTTCACTCATTCCTATTCCACTGTCCTGAATATTGAGATGTATATTTGAACCATCCTCCATAGCTGAAATATGAATTACAGATTGAGAATAAGAAAATTTAATGGCATTGGAGATTAAATTTCGTAAAATAAGATCTAACATTTTACAATCGGCATATAGTTTAGAGTTGATCTGATTCTTTAGTTCTATTTTTAATTCCTTCTTTAATAGCGAAGCTGCCACCAACTCAATATTTTCTTTTATGATAATGTCAAGATCGCAGTCTTCAAATCGTGGTTTAATTTCTTGATGTTGTAATTTGGACCAACTGCTCAAGTTTGTGATTAAATCTTGGAGATGATTTAATGACCTGCACATAATTCCGAGAAGGGTATTTCTTTCTTCTTCTGTGTATTCATCAAAATTCTCTTTTAAATCGGCACTCACAGATTGCGCTGCGCCTAAAGGATTCTTGATATCATGCGAAATGATAGCTAAAAATTTTTCTTTCGTTGCATTAACTTTTCTTAGCTTCTGATTAACACTGGACAATTCTTTGGTTCTCTGGTCAACTAATTCTTCTATTTTCTTTTTCTGACTCTTCAATAAACTTATGCGATAATTGATACCTAAGAATATGAATACTAGAATAAGTAAAGCAAGCCCTATCTTAAACTCAAAGGTTTCCCAAAACATAGCATCCACCTTAAACTCTATTTTTAATGGAGCCTTACTCCAGCTTCCATGATGATCGGATGCTAGAATATCAAGATGATAAGTCCCTGGATCCAATCCATGAAAACCAATTTCATGTTCACGGCCTAGATCTATCCAACTATCATGTATTTCATTTATCTTATACCTATACCTATTCTGTGGTGCTGAAACATAATTGAGTGATGCAAATTCTAACTTAAAATACTCTATATCTGGAGGAATACTAAAGTTCAGAACAGAAAGGCTATCGTACTCAGGCTTAAACTCATTATTATTAAAAAAGATACCTGTTATAACCACAGGAAACTCCTCTTCTTCCTGATAAATATTTGAAGGATCGAAATAATTAAACCCATTAACACCTCCAAAATAAATAGAGCCATCTTTTGATTTATAATGTGCGGCAGTATTAAATTCAAGCCCCTGCAAACCATCATTAATTGAGAATGTAGAAACATGACCATTATCTAATTGATAACTACAAATCCCGCCATTAGAGCTAATCCACAAATGATTATTATCATCAAAAATAGTAGCATATACAAAATCATTAGGCATCCCATCATCCACAGTAATAAATCTAATTTCTTGATTGTTCATTTTCAAGAGTCCTTTATCCGTAGAGATCCAATAAATGCTATCAGGTGTTTGATTGATATGATTTATTCTAAGGGTTTTGAAATCAAAACTGGGATAAAACTTAGACCTGAAAGATTGAAAACCCTGCAATTCTTCATTAAATATTAGAAGACCTGATATATCACTTCCAGCCAATAACTGACCATTAAAATCTCGATAAATATTTAATATATTTCCATAGACCAGTCCTTCATCTATCTGATTACCATACAAAACTGTTTCTCCACTAATTAATTGGCGCCTTAATATTCCATTATAAGCTCCACACCAGTAAACTGAATCACCATCATTATAAATATCAAATATCCAATTATAATAACTTCTGCTTCTATCACATCCTGTCCATTCGCAAGCAATATCCTCTAGTTTATTATTGGCCATATTTAACTTTTTCAGACCTCCACCTTCTGTACCTAGAATAAGGGAATTCTCTTCATTGGGAAATTGTTCTATGCAATATACAATATCACGTGTTAGTATAGGACCAAACATTTTGGTTTCCTTATCCATTTCAATCAACCCATTATAACCTCCGACCCAAACTGACTCTTCATTTTCAAAAAACGCCCTAATACTCATTAAGTAAAACTGATACTCCAATTTTGTATTAACCAATTGAAATAAATCCTTTTTGCGGGGTAAAATGAAAGCGCCTTGACCATTAGTACCTAGCCATAAATTTTCATGGGAGTCAAAATACAATGTCTTTTTATCTACTTCTCTATAATAAAAAAACTCTCGATGTTCAGGATAATAAGTAAAAGTATTTTTAGAAAAATCAATACTAGCGATACTTTGAGAAGTGGTGACTAACCATAATTGATTATCTCTGCTTTCAAACTTTCTCACTTCAGAGAAAAAAGCTTCCTTTTCATGTGTTTTCAATAAACCATAATAATCTGTAAATGGACGGAATTGATTGCTTCCCTTTTCTTTGACAAAAACATTAGGAATATGAAAATCAGAATAGTTTGGATTATTATCGGCTATCCAAATATTATGCTCATTATCTTCATGAATGTCAGAAATTTGAAAATCCTCGTTCCCATTTGGAAAATCGGGCAATACATAAGACTCTATCTTATTATTGATATACTGATATTTAATTACAATATTTGATCTACCGGCTAGCCATATATTGCCCTTATCATCTATTAAGATTTGCGAAAATTCAAAATTTACATCATTTAACTCAACTTTAATAATCTCGTCTGTTTCTTCCTTTTTAAGGAATAAACCCTCAGTACTTGCAATCCATAAATTCCTATAATTATCAAACTCTATATCATTAATAATGGTAGTGTTTTGGTAATTGTGAGGAAGTTGTAACCTGGAAGCTTTTTCAGTATAGCTATTAAATTTATTAATACCAGTTTTTGTTAACACCCAAAGCAGACCGTTTTTGGAGCAAACTATTTTGTGAATTTGATTATTGTCTAAGCTACTTGAATCGTTAAACTCATGCCTAAATATTTTCACATGGTACCCATCGTATCTATTAAGCCCATCTAAAGTTCCAATCCAGATAAAACCTCTTTCATCTTCTACAATATCCGATACCCGACCTTGGCTCAACTTTTCATTCAAAGGAATTTTTTTGGCAGCGATAGGCTCTATTTTATAGCTTTTTCCTTTCTGTGCATAACTCATAGAGACATGTAAAAGTAATATTAGAAAAAACCCAAGCCATTTAGTATGATTACACCAAATCTTCAACCTTCCAAAATCGTTTAAGTAACATGCTCTCATAGATGATCTAAGGTAAGAAAAAAAGCCCAATGAGGGCTCCTTATTTTTGTTTAAATTTGACTAAACCTTTAAAAAGGACGAAGATGAAAAAAATAGTTGTTCTAAGCGGTGCTGGAATGAGTGCTGAAAGTGGCATCAGTACTTTTAGGGACTCCAATGGACTTTGGAGAAACTATAGAATGGAGGAAGTGGCAAGTCCCAATGCATGGGGGGAGAATATGGATTTAGTATTGGAATTTTATAATCTCCGTAGAAAACAATTATTTGAAGTAGAACCCAATAATGGGCACCAAGCTTTAGTGAAATTAGAAAAGCATTTTGATGTAGAAATTATTACACAAAACGTAGACGACCTGCATGAAAGAGCCGGCAGTTCCAGTGTTCTACACCTTCATGGAGAATTGAAAAAAGCAAGATCTACTGTTGATGAATCATTGGTTTATGCCCTCGACCACTGGGAATTAAAAAAAGGAGACCTCTGCCAAAAAGGGTCTCAATTAAGACCACATATTGTATGGTTTGGTGAGGCTGTTCCAGGGATTAGCCAAGCAGCTGAGATAGTTCGGAAAGCCGATATCATGCTTGTTATTGGAACGAGTTTAGCTGTCTATCCCGCTGCTGGCTTAATCAACTTTGCCAAAACCAATGCCCTCATTTATTATATCGATCCTAATGCTCAGGGGTATTCTTTTAAAAAAAATATAAGCTGCATAGCCAAAAAAGCAGGCGAAGGCTTACCAACACTAATTAACAACTTGATAAAGTGTGAAGTAGACCAAATAATAACATGAGAATTTTTAAGATCTTATAGCACCGAAAATAATTATATTTGCAGCAAATTTTATGGCAATGAAAAAACTATCTAGTCTATTATTAATCCTTGTATTAATAGGATCAATATCCTGTAAAAAAGATGAAACCAATACTCAATCAGAACAATTAGCTATAGATACTGAGTTAATAAATAAGTACCTAACTGAAAATGATCTTACTGCAAAGATGCATAGCTCAGGCCTACAATACATTATTTCGAAGGAAGGCAATGGAATTCACCCAAATAGTGGTAGTACTGTAACGGTTCAATATTCTGGTTATCTATTAGACGGAACTAAATTTGATAGTGGCACAGCAACATTTCCTTTGTCCAATGTAATACAAGGGTGGCAAGTTGGTATTCCTTTATTTAAAAAAGGAGGAAGAGGCAGGTTATTTATACCAAGTTATATGGGATATGGCATTTCAGGCTCCTCTAGTATCCCCGCAAATGCTCCTCTTATTTTCGATGTATACCTGATTAGTTTCCAATAATGAATATTATCATTCCCAAGAAATACCAAGCTCTTGCTTGGTTGATATTGATAAGCTCCATTGTCCGTATTATATTAGCCTATTGGATTGAAATGGGGAATGATGAAGTGTATTATTATACCTATGCCGCATATCCTGGATGGAGTCATTTTGACCACCCTCCAATGATTGGCTGGGTTATTCAATTGTTTTCTCTAGGCTCCTATCTTCAGTCGACTCTCTTAATGAGAGCCTCCTCCATTTTTTTTGCTGCTGTAAATACATGGTTGATCTTTGAGCTAGGTTGTAGGATAAAGAATGAAAAAACGGGTTGGTATGCAGCTATTCTCTATACTTCTTCGCTATACACTAGTCTAATTGCAGGTGTATTCATCATGCCCGATACTCCTCAGCTTTTCTTCTGGATTTTTTCTCTCTTTTTAATGATAGATATTCTTCCCGATAAGGATATGGTGAACTCCAATAAAAGACGTTTTTTACTCTTAGGTTTGACCATAGGCCTAGGAATGATTTCAAAATACACTACCCTCTTTTTATGGCCAGGTATTTTTCTATATATTCAATTTTATAATAGAAATTGGTTTAAAAGCCTGAGCTTGTATGCGGCTGGAATCATTAGTGTCATTGTATTCTCCCCAGTTTTAATCTGGAACTACATGCACCATTTTATAAGCTTCACCTTTCATGGTGATAGAGTGGGAATGGGGAGTCAAGGCATTCGTTTCGACTTTATTGGAACCGAAATTTTAGGTGAATTTCTTTACCAAAACCCAGTTGTATTTTTACTAGTGTGGATAGCAGTTATCTATGGGTGGAAAAATAAGGGAAGCTTTCTGGAAAAGAAGAAATTCCATTTCCTATTATTCCAATCTCTACCTATGATTGGAGTATTTTTATTTGTCTCTCTTTTTAGAAAAACCCTACCTCATTGGACTGGACCAGCTTATGTTAGTTTACTACTAGTGGGTGCTGCATTTCTAAGCAGAAAAAATAATGGCGAATTGAAAATGTTTCCTCCTATAATTAAAGCCTCAATTATAAGTATCTTCTTTATCTTGATTATAGGTGGAGCTCAAATTAATTATGGACTTTTTGATTTGAAAAAAATAATAGGAAATGACATTTCATTAGACATGTATGGTTGGAGACAAATGAAACAGCCATTCAAAGAAATTAAGGAGAAAGCAGAGCGCACCAAGATGATTCAAAAAGATGCCCCTTTAGTCAGCTTCAGATGGTTTCCGGCTGCACATTTAGATTATTATGTGGCTTTGCCTAACAATACCCATGTCTTAGGCTGGGGAAGCTTGGAAAGAATTCACAAATATGCTTGGATGAATGAAAAAAGAGGAGGCTATCAATTGGGAATGGACGCTTGGTTTATCAATATGGATAACGATTTATTCTCCATGGATTTCACAAAAGATCATTTTGAAACTGTTATTCCTTATGATACCATTTCAATAAGTAGAAGTGGTAAAATGGTAAAGCAAGCCTATGTTTATATCCTCAAGGATTTAAAGAAAATCCCTTATAATGATTTTCAGGCTTTCATGAAAAAGAATGAGGAAATAAAGAAATGAAGGAATAAGGGAATAATAAAAATTAGTTAAACCATTCAAACATTGCATCATTCAAGTAAAGCATCATTCACTCAATAAAAACCAAACCCTCTATTGAATAATAAGCTTTTGGATATTTCCTTTCTGATCTTTCACCAAATAAACACCACTTACTAATCCATCTAAATTAACTTCTTGCACCTGATATTCTTGGATTAATAATCTTCCATTAATGCTATAAATTTCAATATTGCTCTGATGACTAAGGAATAAACTTCCTCTAGAATTCGGATTTGGATAAATATTTAATGATTGATTAAACACATATTCATCTATAGCATCTACAATATTTGAAAAGCCTGGAGTAGGAATTGAATAGAATTTCCATACCTCCTCTCCATCAGCAAAACGACCTTGTGAGATATCAGTAGTTTGCTCCCCATAAACCAAAGTATCTAAAGGGAAATGTCCTGTATTATCGGCATCAAAAATCCCAATCTCTTCTCCGCTTTTGCTCAGCTTGAAATTAGTATGCTTGGTTCCTTTGTCCACATCGCCATCTGCCCAGAATAACACAAATTCGTCTGGCACTAAGGTAATACTTGGCATTCTCCATTTACTTTCATCACTTAAATTATCAGTAAGGTATTTATCTCCCAAATAAACTGGAGTATTATCGGCATTATATACTTCTATCCAATCGCTAGAATTACCATACTCATCAGTAATGGTGGTATCATTACTGGCCATAAATTCATTTATTTTCAATAAGGGCATTTGAGATTCACGATAATGATAGAGAATGGCATCGCAAGGTTGCAAAGTCAGATTTGTAGCACTCTTCGCTGCTAAAACCTGATAGCGAATTTGAGTTCCAATAGGTATTTCCTCAATTTCATTGGCAAAAACACCATCGCCTGCTTCTATATCACTGTGGTTTCCATCATCAAACATTTCAAGTTCTTCTTCTGCTCCATCATTTGCCGTAAATATAAGCTTAACGCTAGTTACTGCTTCTCTTACATAAGCTCTTACTCTTAAATCTTCACCTCCATCCTTGGCTTTATATCTCACATGATTGATCACAGCTTGTTCTTCAAAACTTTCTAATTGCTCTAAAGTGGACTGCTTTCGCGTTTCTATATAAGGAAAAAGCCCAACTGGGGTATGATCATCTATCCCATAATAATAGGAATTATTAAAATCATCTATAGAATATCCATAATCTAAAGGATAGTAAGGATCATTGGCCACATAGGGAGTAATCATTTCTTTAATGGCTAAGATTCTCTGTGTGAAATCCTCATTCACCACATTATTCATTAAATCAGAAGTATATTGGGTATAAATGGCTCTTAATTCCTCATTGGCCATCATTTTGGTATACAATGGTCGTGGCTCGCCATGCTTGGCCCAATCGTACATATCTCTAGTATTCCAATCACGACCCATCCAATCAATACCCAAAGTATTGTCTAAATCATAGGGGATGTATTCTATTCTATTGGAGGATGAATTATAATAAAGATAGAAGTTGTTTTTATTATATAATGGTCCATCCCAATTACCTAAAAATACATCTGTTGCAATTACTCGCAAATAATCATAAACATTGAATACCTTTTGAATTTCGCAGGCAAAAACTTCATTTGGCAATTGATTTAATTTGGTAATGAAATTGGCTATATCAGAATAATCATCTTCTGCCACATTGGTTTTTAAATCATAAGCCCTTCTATCGCCTTGCTCAAACTTATAACTATTGGGGTTCGTACCTTTATAATCCAAATCGGCTGGCCAAAGGCATTTATAAAGGTTTCCATTCATGTTTTCGAAACGAGAATCCACAAAAACCTCATCAATATGTTCTACTTGTATATAAAGTCCATAATAATTGCCATTAATATAAACCTCCACATGATTGGCTCTTGAACCTGGAATTCCAAAGCTATTCATTAAATCCCAGCCAATTTTAGATCTGATAATAGAAGGATCATTATGTTCCCCGTTGAGATTAATTTTCTCAAGTCCATAAAAGTCTCTTCCCGATTCAAAAGTATTGAATGATAATTTGAAAGACTTTTTCCAAGAGTTTCGAGAAGTATTTCCTCTTAACCTAAAACCCACATTACTCAATGTTTCTTGTAATGTATCAGTGGTAAATTTAAACTCGCATGTAAACTCCTCATAACTGTCTACATTCTCGTATATCCAGTCTAAAGTATCAGGATCTATGGTAATATCAACTCGAGGGACCATATCATCTCTAAATACGGGGCCTAAATCAGGGAATGCAGATTGTGATTGTAAAGTACTCACAGAAAAGAGCACAAGTAGGCTTAATAAAATTGCATAAATACGGTTCATATTCTTGGTCTAAATGGTGTATTGAAACTTTAGCAACATCGCTTTTTAGATTTCAATTCATAAAAAAGTTCCAGATTGCGAAAGTAAATGTATTAAATCGAAAGCAAAGATAATTGTTTTTAGGAAATGATATACAGGCTTATAAAAACAAAAAGCGCCACAAAACAAATGTTTTGTGGCGCTTTTATCAAAGTATTTTTATATTATAAAGCAGCTAATGCTTTTTCATAATCTGGCTCGTCTACAATCTCAGGAACTTGCTCAGTATATACTACTTTACCAGTCTCGTCAACTACAACAACTGCACGGCTCAATAAAGCTGCCAATGGTCCATCAGCTATTTCACAAGCATAATCTTTTCCAAAACTTCCATAACGGAAATCAGAAAGATTAATCACATCCTCTAAACCTTCAGCACCACAAAAACGTGCTTGAGCAAAAGGAAGATCTCTTGAAATACAAAGTACTTTAGTGTTTTCTAATTTACTTGCTTCTGCATTAAATTTTCTAACTGAAGCTGCACAGGTACCTGTATCTAAACTTGGGAAGATGTTTAATACTAATCTAACACCTTTATAATCTGCTAAGCTTTTCTCGCTTAAATCTACTGCTACTAATTTGAAATCTGAAACTTGCGTTCCAACTTTTGGTAAATCACCAACTGTATTGATTGCGTTACCCTGTAATGTTATTTGTGCCATAATTTTAATTTTTTTATTTGATGTGGCAAAAGTAAAACTAAAAATCCAATGTAAATTTTAAAAAAATCATAAATTTTGGAATCGTAATACCTAAATCTATCCAAATTTACTTATTCGTTCCAGTTCCTTTGGCTTTAGTATCTCCACTTCTCTCCCCTTAAAAGATACAATTCCTTCTTCTTCGAATTGTTTAAGATGTTTTGAAACACTTTCTCTACTAATTCCTACCAAATAAGAAATCTCATTTCTGGATAGGTGTAAATGAAAACAATTAGATTTATACACTTTCAATGAGAAATAGAGCAAGGCATCTGCTACCTTTCCATATATTTTCTTTTGATGTTGATTTACAAAACGATGAAAGGTATTTAAACTATCTCGGCTTACGGTTTCTAGAATTTTATAACTAAATTCCCCTTTTTCGTTTAATAGCTTTTTAAACACCTCTCTATCGAAGAAACAAATATCTACATCTGTTAAAGCTTTATATGAAAAATGATTAAGGCGATCTCCAAATAAGGAATGAAGACCCAAATAAGCTTGTTCATTAATTAACTTGATGATATATTCATGGTTACCAGTTTCAGTAGTTTGATATTCTTTCACCAGTCCCGATCTCAGATAGATGATATGTGAAGTTAGAGAACCTTCAGACATAATCATTTCACCTGCGTTAATACTGACCGCACTACATGTGGAGTTTAATACTTCTAGTTGACTGGGGTTTAAATACAATACAGAACTCGTAACCTTATCACAGTTTTCACAACCTGGATTCCTCATTTATAATTCGCTATTTCTTAAGAAATTTGTTTTGCACAATACGATATGCATTTGTTTTGCATATCGACATATAATCTGCAAATTTACTATATAACTGAAGTTTCGCACCGTTATATACTGAGCATTTTAGAGAAAAAATGCAGCAT